>CAZDTI010000343.1:0-9425 GCA_964508085.1 uncultured Saprospiraceae bacterium
AAAAATTAGCTAATACATTCGAAGTGAACGTATTAGCTAATTACAGAGAGACCCTCATTAGCCACTTTTAGACCAACTCAGATAACTAAATTTGAAATAGCGGATGATGAAAGACAGTGGAAACCTGCTTGGGAAGCACAATTGAAACAATTATCCTTAGATTTCGGTGGTCAAGATTACGAACAAAGAAAAGAATTGATCCGAAAATTGCCTTACAAGTTTTATTATCATTTAAAAGATATAAATGGCAAGAAAAGCAGAATGATGATAGAAGATTGGGAAATCGGCCAACTTTTCTGGAACTGCCTCAAAAGAGCAAATGGTGATGAGAAAGTTGCACTTGAGAAAGTGAGACAACGGTACTGGATAGAATTTGTGCAAGGAGATAAAGATATTTATCTTTTCCTTGGAACAACCAAACAATGGCATCAACAAAGAGCAAAAAATCCTTTCGTAATAATTGGAGTCTTCTATCCAAAAAAACTAAAGCAACTAAACCTATTTAGTTCTTAAAACTGTAGACTACGACTAAAGTATAACTAAAATAAAAAGCCCCGATAAAAAATTACCGAGGCTTTTATTTTTTCGTTCTGCTCACTCCTTCTATTTATTAGAAACGGTCAAGTATTTTTTCAAGGCCATTGTCATAGAAGGTGTTTCTGGAGCTGGTGCTAATATGTTTACCGTAAGGCCTTCTTTTATGGTAGCGGCTTCTGTCGATTTACCATAGATGGCCATTCGGGTGTCGTTTTGTTCGAAGGTCGGGAAGTTTTCAAAAAGAGACTTAATGCCTAGTGGACTGAAAAATACCAGTACATCATAGGTTACATCGCTTAGGTCCGACAAGTCACTGCTCACTGTTTTGTACATCATTGCGTCTTTCCAGTTGAACTCGTTATCGGTCATGAATTTAGAAACTCTTTTGCTTCCTAAATTACTACAAGGCATAAGGAAAGTTTCTTTTTCTCTATGCTTCATCAATGCCGTTTTAAGATCTTCGATAGTTCTTTTACCAGCAAAGACTTTACGTTTTCTGTAAACGATGAATTTTTGCAGGTAGTTTGCAATTGTTGCTGAGAGGCAAAAGTACTTTGTATCTTGAGACATTTCGATTCTCATCTCCTCACAGATGCGAAAGAAGTGATCAATCGCATTTTTACTAGTGAATAAAATACAAGAGTATTCATTAGGTCGGATTTTGGCTTTTCTAAATTCCTTAGCCGTTAATCCCTCCACATGAATGAACGGTCTCCAGTCTATTTGAAGGTTGTATTTTTGTTCAAGATCATAGTATGGTGATCTTTCTGGTTTGGGTTGGGAAACGAGGATGGTTTTTATTCTTTTGTAGGATTCAACCACTGCTTTACTGTTTGATGTCATTTATGAAAATGATTTGAGTAAGAATATCCACGAGTTAAGATGTATGTAAACCCACACAACTTACGCGTTTTCTACACTTAATATATACTAACAAAATACTATTTATTATTCAGAATGCCACTTATAAAAAGCTCAATCAGAAGAAATAACAAATTATATTTTGTATAATACGTTAATGAGTAACTCCTCCGCCATTTAATAACGCCACTAACAACAACACGGGAGCTATTTCGACGGTGCAAAGGTACATAAAAAAATGAAATTTGTGAAAAGACAAGTAACTACCCGCTATTAAAAGGCCACGAAAAGACCGATAGAGATACAGAACAAGGATCAAAGCTAAGGCTAAATAAATCAAGCCCTGAGCTAATCCGGGTGCCGTAAAGGCAATAAACAGGTTAAACGGAAGGAGACAGATACCTAAGATAATATTAAAAACAATAATGGTAAAGCTGTATTGACGAATTTGTTTCGAAATGGGAAATACCAAAGAAAGTATGATTAATGTAATGTGTTTGACCAAAAACACCAAACTAACTCCTGCCAAACAAGCGAAATACTGCTTCACTGGTTCTTTATATAGGATCCAACCAAAGTGCTCAGAAAGTAAGTAAATGAAGGTCGCTGCACTTATGAAATAGAGTGCATATAATAATAAATAGGGAATGGAAACAATTCGTCCTTCATTGCGGTGAATCATTTTCAAGAAATTTTCATTCAAAAATCCACGATAGGCTTTACTGACCAACGAACTATACAATACGATTAATAAGGTCAATAAAATCAAAGAAATGGTCATAATCCAAAACTTGAAACGACTGGAAGGTGCGGATTGAATTTTCTTTGTGGGAGGGCGAGCAGCTGGTTTCGCTGTAGTCTTTTTATCAGTAGCAGGTAAAACTGCCGTATTTCCTGATTCCTCTTTTTCAAAGGGGTTTCCTGGGTTAAGTTGCGTTTTCACCTCTACCTCCCCCTCTTCCAATCGGTGTTCCAATTCGAAAGGGTTTTGACTGATGGCCGAAAGGGCAAAACAGCAGAATAACAATAAAGAAACGTAGCGGAAAATTGTTGTGTTTTTCATTTATAATGAAGTGAAGAACAAAAATAAGATTTCCAACTAGTATATTCCCTTTTTAAGGATGAAGTTCTTTAAAATTTTACGCAATAATCATTTGTACCCTCAAAAATAAAAGACGTTCTTTGCCATTGCCTCTTTTCGTCCCGATAACTATAAATACCAATACAATTAAAGTCAACCAAAAGTCAATTAATTTTACAACGTGACTTATTTCTATAACCATCAAGCTACTCTTTCTTTTGAGACGAATTGCCATATCTGATATCCATGGATGCTTAAAAACATTCTACACTTTATTGCTCGAAATAAAATTCAGCAAGCAGGATCAATTGTATCTGCTCGGCGACTATATTGATCGTGGCCCGGATAGTAAAGGGGTTATTGATTATATCTGGCAATTACAAGAACAAGGCTACTCCATCTTTTGCCTCCGAGGCAATCACGAACAAATGCTCATCGACGAAAGCAACGATACTAAAAGATGGTATGATGGGGAACCGATGACTTTAAAAAGTTTTGGGGTAGACAAAAATGAGGACATCCCCGTCAAGTATATTGAATGGATGAAGCAACTGGGTTACTTTCTTGAAGTGGATGATTACATCTTGGTTCATGCTGGTTTAAATTTTAAAATTGAAAATCCGCTCAAAGATCTTCATGAAATGCTTTGGATCAGGCACTTTGAGGGAGACATTAATAAAGAATGGTTGGGCAAACGAGTGATTGTTCACGGACATACGCCGACTAAACAAAGCATTATTGAAGACGGGCTTCTGATTCTTGATCACCTTCCTTCGATTTGTATTGATAATGGTTGTAGTTTTCAGAGCGCGGGGTTGGGGCATTTGATTGCTTTTGATATGACGAATCGGAAGTTGTATTTTCAAGCGAGAGTGGAGGAGGTTTAAAACCTACAAAGAAGAGCCACCCACAACGGAGCAGCTCTTCAAATACCCTGACTTGATTTATTAACATCTATTCTTTTATCAACTTATACAAACAAATACGATCCTCCTCATCTTTTATCCTCAGGAAATATACACTGGGCGGCAACCCCTGTAAATTTATTGTCGAGACAGAACCGTGTCTTGCCACCGGCCTCCCTAACAAATCTACTACATAAACAGATCGCACGCCAGCATCTGCATACAACTGCACTTCATCAAACGCTGGATTTGGAAAAACATCCAGTCCCGGAATCGGATTGTCACAGTGCCCTGTGATGAGTTCCAATGACACCGTATTTGACCAGGGCGAAACGGTCTCCCCTCTTTTTGCGGCCACTCGATAAATCACTGTCCCCATCTGACCATTTCCGTCGGAAGCATAAGTTGTCGTATTTTGCGAAAGCATTTCTGCTTTTTTAAAAGATTCTCCATTGTCATTAGAAAACTGAACAAGATACCCATCTTCATCGCCCGCCATATCTTTCCAAGACAACAATACTTTTCCATTTTCATAAACACCTTCCAAATCCAAAGGCATATCTGCATAAGATCCGTGCTTCTTTCGAGCTTCCAATTGTGCCAAATACAAAGAAGCAGGTGTCATCGCAGTGCCGGTAGATTCTTCATAGCCTCGTGCATGATCATAAACATAGTCATCTTCTACCAGAGCTTTGCAACCGATGGCGTAGTTTTGCCGACCAGGAGGTTGTTGCAAAATCAATTCACGTTCCGGCTCCATTGTGATGTTCCAAGCAACGCTGTTGACGGCACCCCAGCCGTGACTGTCACCCCAACTACCTCGGTTATACAAACCCATTAATTGTTGACCTTCTGGATTTGTAAATTTAATGTTATCAAAAAGCATGGCTTGGCTCCACATGCGGTGACCTTCGCTGGCTGTGTAGTCGTGTTCGCTTTCGCAATTGTGAAAAACGATGCCTGACACAGCGCTTTTCCCATTGGAGACATAGCTGTGTCTGCCCCAGCTGGTTCGACAGTTTTGGAAAAGAATGTTGTTGGAAAATGGGTTGACCGCAAAATTATATCTACGGGCTCCGTCTACTTCTGAATGTGGTTCCAGACCGCTGCAGTTTAAAACAGAAATCCGATTCGCTACATAGGTATAAACAGCCGCATAAGCAAAATGTAAAACTGTTACTTCCTTTGCCCAGCAATCCTCTGCACCTTCGAAACGTATCCCAGTCCAAGCGTGACTTTCGTCTGTATCGTCATCTGTTTCCACTACAATCCGCAAGTTTTCAACTCCGGATTTTCTAATCGTATTCGGCTCATCCAGAACGTAAATTTCCGCTTGTGCTAAGTCATTATCCAAATGGTCATAAATCGGTACATCAAGAATGACTTTCTTTTCTTCTGAAGAGATCGACTGAATGGTTCTATTATATAGAATGTCTACCTGCCCTGGCTCCCAATCATCATCAGAATCCGTATCTCCATAATTGATAGAGGCCAGCCATTTGTCGGTAGAAGGGTGGTAGATAATGACTTGATCACCTACTTGAAATGGGCTAACATCTGCTACTTCTAAAGATCGTGCACCTGCAGGTAGAAAAACGCTGGTTATATCAGTTCTAGTCCCAACCACTGCGTCCTCCCATTTTTCATGATCCTCTGTGCCAACTACAATTAGTGAACGTTTACTGGGCGAGTTTCCTTTTGCTTCTAACACGGTGTTTTCGGAAGGATCACTCCCCTCTCCTACTCCGCGTATAACAACACCCGCAGCGTCTAACTCTAGAACGCCATCAATTTCATAAAGTCCTTTTTGCAACAATAGTACTCCGCGTATTCCATTTGCACCAATCGGCAAATCAGCGACCTCATCAATGGCGTCTTGAATGTGTTCGGTATTGTCTCCGGAAATTGGCTGAATGGTTTTTACTACTGGAATTTCTGGGATGGCCTCATTGCCATTTTTGTAACCCGCATAGCTAAAATCGACAACGTAATTATATTCTTCATCAGCGGTATATTCCATCCGGTCATTGTTAACTTTTAAAACGCGTTGACTGGCTTGCTGTGCATTGACGAATATAGAAAGGCAGAGGCAAAACAAAACGAGGTAAGGTAGTTTTGGTTTCATAATTTTTGATCGGTAAATGGGTGATATAATTTATTCTTCATCCCTTAAAAAAAGGAGGTTTTCTTATCAAGTTCGCACGACGGCTTTAAAGGCACGAATACGATTGGTGCCTCTCATTCGTCCGGCCGCCTTTAAAGCGGTCGGACGAACTTTCGAAGGCAAGTAAATATATTGTTATATCTTAATCTGGACGGTGCAAAACATACTCATCTGTCGGTGCATCAGGGTCTTCAACTGTCCAGAATTGGAAAGTTAGTTTTTCCTCTTCCACCAAGATTTTCATGGCGCCGTGAATACCTTCTATGCAAAGCACATCAAAGTCATCTTCATTTTCCAAGTCTTCATCACCACATTCATTGGCGCTTTTTCCGCTGACACCGCAAATAATGTAAGGGAAATCTGGATATTCATGTTTATGAATACGCTGGTAGATGTGTTCGTGTCCTGAGAGGACTGCATGAGCCCCCCACTCTTCAAAAGGCCACTGCATGTCTTCGTCACTTCCGTGACTGCCGGTGGAGTATGGAGAGTGGTGAAAGTAGACCAATTTAAAGGTCGCGTCGGAGTTTTCTAATTCGTTTTTCAGCCAGATGGATTGCTCGCTATCGCAACAGAGTAAGTCCTCATCCTCGGGCGTACTGTCCACCACAAAAAATTCTACGGGGCCTTTTCTGAAAGTATAATAACGCTCATTTCCCGGAAGGGTAAAATACAAAAGATAGGGCGCACCATCATCTTCACGTACGTCGTGATTTCCGAGAGAAGGGAAAAAACGATTCACTTTGTCTTGAGCGGCGGAGCCGTTGCAACGGAGGTCTTCAGGTGCATCGGGATTGTAAATGAATTCACAATAATATTGCCCGATGTTTTCTTCGATGGTTTCAAGCTCGCCATCACTGTAGTTGTTGTCTCCGAGGGTGATGACAAAATCAGGGTTCCAACTTTTAACCAAGTCGGCCACATCGCCTTCATCATCAGAGTTGTTGCCGTAATCTCCGATGGCTGCAAAAACGAAAGGTTCGTCGGAATTAGCATTTGGATCGTCCGGATCATCTGGAACTGAAGGATCGTCATCTTCCGAAATGGGATGGTCATCGCATTCGTAGGTATTGGTAGTACAATTAGTGAGTAGTAGACATAGTAATAGTATAACCGGTAGGAAACGTGTAAGGTACATGGTATCGATTTTTGGTTTAGAAAATGAGTGAAACATCTAAATTAAAATGGAAATAACAATCAAAATATTTGTAAAGCAACCGCCTGACAAACAGCCACTTGCAAACATCAATAATGTTTTTTCAATTAATCTAGCAAAACAAATTATAGATTAAATAGGGCTAAAAAATAACAGTCTATCTACAATAACAGCATTGTTATAGTCAGACCTATTCAAAGCGACTACTGATTTCTTTTCCAGTGGAAATCAGAATAGGTTCGATAGGGAAATCCCAAAGGATTCCTTATCATTTTAGAATTTGCAATCAGGTTATGTTGTGTGTTGTCAGGGGGGAGTTTCTTTATAAAAAGAAACCTAAATCAGAAAAAGTACTATTAGTTTGGAGGGTATTGTTATCCATGGATGTAAATATCGGTTGATCGTGTGTTGGTACTAAAGCGTTAAAACGAGTAACTTTATTTTTCAAGATTGTCCCGATATATACCTTTGACTAATATTTTACTTTTTAATAGATTGGCAGAAATCAGGAGGTGCAATTATTGAATTTATTTGTAAAGAGAATACTACGCATAATTATCCAACTCTTCTTCCCAAGAGTATTCTTTGTAAATAATCTTCTGACCGTTTGTGTTCAACTTCAGTTTTTCCTCAAGGATTTTTCTCGTTCCACTCTTACCACCGAAGTCTCCAGCAAACCATTGAAACAATCTACTTACGTGGATTTCTTTTTTGTCTGGGAAGACGTCTGTTTCTCCTTCCAAGAAAGAAAGTGTTGCCATTTCTAATTGTTGTTCTATTCTGTCAGCGTTGTAAAAAGCGATGGGTGGGCAGCTTTTGGCCCCGCAGTTTAAGGCAAAATGTATGCGGTAGTCTATTTTTTCAACCGCCATTTTTTTGATAAGCGAAGGGGTGAATATATTTGGCAAGTAACCTAATGAAAGTTTATAACGATATTTTCGGAGGATGCCGTGTTCCATTTCATCGAGGCTCCAATTCCTTCCCGCTATCGCGGTAAGCTTGTCTCGATAAATGGCGGGTTTGTCTATGCCTTTTTCCTTTCGGAGAATTTGAAAGAAGGCGTTATAGCAGTTGATCCAGAATGCTTTTTTGTCGTTGTCGGTCTTTAGGTCTTTTTGTAATTCAGAGATGGGAAGTTTTTCCAATTGAAGACTTAGCTCTTCTGTGGACTTTTGCATTTTTACAGCGAGTAGGAGATCTTCGGAAAGTTTATTTGAGTTGGGCATAATTTTTATGTGTTGACCATATTTATATCGAACTTCTATCCAGAGTGAGTACAGCGAACGACTCCTGTCATCTGAGTGAGCATAGCAAATCCAAGGATCAGAAGTCATAAGTTCATTTGTATTCCTCGAGTCGGTCGTGCCTCTCTTGATCGGAATGGCAGTGGGTTTTATTGAACTTTTCATACTCTACTAACCTGCATTGAGCAATGAAAATCTTATATGATCCACTATTTTGCTGACACCTCATCAATAAACAACCAAGAATCTTCTCCAGCACTAGGATGCCACTTCGGTAACTTCCCATGAGCCGTCACCTCTACTTTGACATAACGCACTTCTCGTTTGTCAAAGTTAACATCAAAATACTTTTTCAATCTAAAGTTATCTTGCTGCTCTATTTTGTACTTTTCTTGGCCCGCCAATTGAAATTTTTTCCCATCCATAGAAGTGGAGACTTTCAAAGCCTTTGGAAAAAAGATCCAGGGGCCAGGGGAAGACATCGCACGTAATGCCACTTCTGTAATTTCCTGAGCAGAATCTAATTCTGCTACAAAACTCATATTCTCTCCTTGATAACCCAACCAATTACCGTCTTTCAAATCAGAGGTTCCATGCTTCCCATCTACAAGTGTAAGACCGCCTTTTCCTTTATAATCATCAGAAGGGCGACTGGACAACTTAGCAGACTTGAAAGCTAACCCAGCTTTATGAAAATAGATTTTCCTTATAGTACTATTCTCCCAACCTTTTTTGTAACAAAATGCTTTCAAGGTCGCAGATTGAGCTAAGACAATGGAGTCTTTAAATAAGGTACTGGTTGTATCCGGAGCGGTTCCATCGAGTGTATAAAAAATAGAGACCCCCTTAAAATCAGAGTTCATCCGTATATGAATAGTATCCATAAAGAGGTCACTCGTCGAATATATCGATGGTACATTGAGAACAGCCCCACCAAAAATATCATCATCCAATTGATATTGAATCTGCAATAATGGCTTTGACTTTTGAAGGTCCGCTACACCGGTACTTGTCAATTTACTTTGCCAGCAATAGAGCCTTTTAAGTGCGGGGAGTTTCTCTAAATCGGCGATTGCCTCATCTGTGATTGCTGTGCTGTAGATGTTCAAGGATTCTAATTTCTTCAGACTTTCTAAACTTGAAATACTTTTGTTAGAAATGCTTGTATTTTGAAGTTGTAGCTTTTGAAGCTGTGGAAAGGAAGATAACCAACTGGCCAGCTGATCGGAGAAATTCGTATTTCTAAGGTTTAACTCTAAAACATATTCTCCTATATCATCTAAAGCTTTAAAAGTCTTTTTCGATAAATCTTGTTTACCGGATAGATTAACAATTACGTATGAATTATCCGCGGATAAAGATTGCACCGCTATACCTGCAGCGGCCAGAGATGCGAATTGAGCAGCTTCTAACTTTGGCAGTTTTTTCAATCTCGTTTTTGATGTTCCTTTATATTTTTCTAAAATTTCAGCTACCT
>CAZDTI010000344.1:0-9423 GCA_964508085.1 uncultured Saprospiraceae bacterium
ACAAGTGTAGGTATTGTTATATTTTTCAAAACTGGATCGCAGGTACTAGCTTTCCAGTAGTCTTGAACGGTTTTATAACCATTTGCAGGAGCTGTAAAATGAGTATCAAAATAAACAAAATTACCCGACATGAAAAAACCGCTATAGCTTTTCAATTCCTCCGGGTATCGCTTTTTCTTTCTGTTCGCTTTTAAGTTTAAGGGAAACATGAACCATTTGAGGTAATGCCAATTGTACCATTTATTGAGACGCTCATCTGATTTTTGAATATCTTTGGGAACGGAAAAGGCAATACAGGATATCACTTCTTTGGGTAACTCCTCCCCTTCTTCGCCAATGTATTTCAGTGCAAGGTTTCCGCCAAGACTGTATCCTAACAATACAATTTCATCATAATTATATTTCCGAATAGCGTGTTCAACCGTCGCTTTCAAATCTTCACTAGCGCCCATATGATACCCTCGTAACAATCGATTTGGTTCGCCAGAGCAACCGCGATAATTCATACCAATAGCATCCCATCCTTTTTTGTTAAAGTATCGAATAGCTGCTCGAGAATAGAGGCTATTGGATTTCCCTTCAAGGCCAGCTACTGTTATGATGAGTTTCTTAGTCTTGTCTTTGGGGGAACCAGCTGAATTCACCTTTGACCAATCCAGGTCGATGAAGTCACCGTCCGAGAGTTCCAGTCGCTCTCGCTCAAATTTCACCTTTGGCATCCAACTACGTAATAGAGAAGCATAAATAGTGCTGGCATGACTATTTCGAAAAATGAAATTTCTAGGTTTGAATTGACTTTTAATAATTGGCAAACAATACTCTTTTAGAAATGAGGAAGAATTGATTTAGTTATGAAATTGTTTAAAGTTTCTCTTTATGGCTACGAAATGGTCTTTTTTACATCCAAACAAAACCATTAAACAATTCCAACAAGAAAAAATTAGAAAAGTTTTTTGATTAGATCATGAACGGACTCGGGATATTTAATCAACAGATCTTCCAAATTTTCTGGCGTTTTAAAATCAGCGTATTCAAAGGCAGGTGCCATCGTGGTTCCTAAAAGCGCAAACGCTCCTCCAGGCTTCAAACAACTCCCCTGCCATACCCCTTTTGGAACTACAAATTGAGGACTAGCCCCAGCGAGTACATCATTATGCAAGTTAATGGTTGTAGTATTTCCATCTTCTTCTAACAATAGTAATTCTACTGGATCACCAAGATAGAAATGGTAAACTTCATCAATAGGAAGGCTGTGAATTTTAGAATGGGTTTCTGAAGTGAGTAGGTAATAAATAGCAGAACCCGCTGATCTGTTATGAGCTTGGAAGTGAACATCTGAAGTGTAAGTCCGGCGGAAGTAGCCACCTTCCATTTCTAGGGGCTCGAGCTGGAGTTTTTCGATAAGTTTCTGAGCAGTATTGTTCATAGAACGAAGGTAGCCTTTTCCACTTCAACTTCAAAGCGCTCAATTTACGGAACGCTCACTTATTAAAGAGCATTGAAGTTCGGGAAGAAATTCCGCTTGGCCTTGAAATCTCTTGGTCAAAAAACATACCTCACTCCGGTCTCCAACCCCAACGCCACTAAACGCTCCTCTACTGCATTATCAGTCAAAGGAGTCAGTTGATAACGAGCGGTCATTTGTATAAATGCAGGAATGATATTGCCAATGAAAAACTCAGCACCAATCGCAACATTGGTCGAGAATGTCCAAGCTTTTATAGCTTGCTCCAAGATAAGATGCCTTGTATTCCCTTCAATATCTTTCCCTTTTAACTTGGTTTGTAAATAATGATTCGCGGAGCCACCTACCTCGATATAGGACATGCACCAGTTTTCAGAGTAAACATAACGAAGAGCCAGTGGCAATTCCAGCATTTGATAAATCTGTCGATAGCCACTGGCTTCAAAATGCATTAACCTAGATTCAGTAAAATGGATCTGATCTTCCCGGTTCATATTCGCCGGGGTTTTAGCTTTATATCCTGTGTTGAGGTAACGAAGTCCTGTTTTTAAAAAGAACTTTTCTTTAACTAAGTAATTGTAATTGAAACCAATTCTGTAATTGGCTTTTCCGCGTTCTGCGTTGTTTCTACGGTTTATCTGCTCCTTTTCATCAGGGCTATCATTAGTGGAACGTAACAATCGTTCTCCGCCTTCAACTCCGAATATCAAATCAATGGAATTCGATCGGTAACCCTGGGCATTTATGTCTATTATGTAACAAACTGCACACAGCAGTAGCACCATAACAGGGATGGTTTTCATACTTTGTATTTTTTATTGACTGTTGAAATAACGAGGACTTTTTAGGGCTATTGGATGGTCTTGTTATTTTAACACTAGGAGTACATATACTTCCTTCCCTTACTTATACTATCCTTTAAGTATCAAAAACGTTGCAAGGGGGGTTGGTTTTACAGGTAGATTAGGTGGTGGGGCTGATGAGGTAGATGGGGCACGCCCGTTCTGGTACGGACTGGTTTCCTTCTAACTTGTCCGCCTTTTAGGGCTGACGTAAATTCGTGCGAACCAGCCCGACAACAGGTCAGGCTGACGGGTAAAAGGAAGCCTCCTCTACCCACTTCCAATGAAGGAAAGCCCAGAAAACAGTTTTTTTGTAGGATATCGATTTTGTTATTACCTTGGAGGCCAGCAATTAAAACTATTTCATTATGACAGCACGCAAAAACGGAGCAGTAGGCGCAATACTTGACGAATACGAAAAAGCATTGTTGGAATTACAAGAGGTTATTAAGGGTATTGGCGCTGAAAAGCTTTGCGCAATAGCGGACCCAGCAACTAAAGATCCGGATTGCGCTTCCATTCAAACCGTCTTGAGTCATGTGGTGCAATCGGGTTACACCTATGTGGTAGAGATTAGAAAATGGTTAGGTGAGGAAGTGGATTACAAACCAATAGTGGCTTTACCTTCGGTGGGTTTATATCAAATTGCGCTGCAAAAAATGTTTGATTATAACGTTCAACTTTTTGAAGATCATCCGAATTTAGTTATGGAAACCTTCGATTCAGATAAAAAAATAAAAGCTCGTTGGGGACAGCGATATGATGTGGAGCAGATGATGGAGCATGCGATTGTGCATGTATTACGGCATCGGCGACAGATTCAGCGTTTTTTGGATGCTTAAGTTTAGCTTTATCCAAATCTCCGCGATACTCGTCTATCTTATTAGCCCTTTCCTGAAATCAATACTATCATAGGTCAGAGTCATATGAATACGATTGCGAGGTATCTGATTGATAAGTTAAACTATGTTCCTAGGAATGGAAAGTTTATGAAGGTTTTTGATGTGATCTAATCTCCTATTTAATCGGAATTCGTCGGCTAACCTCAAAATAGTTTTTATGCGTATGACCAAAGCCAACCCTCGATTTCACTTTACAAATAACCATATAGTAAATGCCAGATGGATGAACACGAGATGTTCCGGGAAGCGCTTTGGGAAAAGGGAAAGAAATGGATGCTGAGTTAGCTGCTTGCTCAACGTTGACTTCTTCTGAGGTATGAATAAAATTAAAATAGTTTCCACCATCTGTCCCCATTTCGCCAGAAGACAATTTGCTTTCGTAAACTTTATATTGGACGGACATGCTCCTTGCGTGTTTCCAGTCTAAGTTATTGAAAAATTTCACTTCAAAATTTTCATCGTCAATCGTTCTAAACTGCGCTTGAATACCTCCTATAAAAAATGTACGATAAATCTGATCTCCGATTAAAGTCAAGGCAACAAAAACGACAAAAGCAATTGGATATAATATAATGGGATGACCTGGCTGCCCCCAAATAAAAAGCAGAAAGAAAAAAATAGCTCCTAAAACAAGCATGGGCTCTTCCATTTCTAATCTAACCGTCGAAGAAACAACTTCGTGTCCCAGTCCTTCTCCACTAAATTTTATAGGAACGGCTGTTTTAATCCAGTTTTTTGAATTGAGTTTAGAACCTTTTTTCATTTTAATAAAAACCAGAAATTGGCTAGAAAATTCAAAATCTCTTCCTTCATAGTCTTCTAAGGAGTCATTTTTTATAGCAAAGTCAAAACTTATGGCTTCTCCTTTTTTCAGCGTACAATTTTCTAACAAAATACATTTCTCTAAAATTGATGACTTTCCAGAAAAGATCCTATCTGAATTAAACAGGCCTTGTAATTCATATCCTAGTTCTACAATTTCAAAGTCCAATTTGGGTTCAATTCGTATTGTCCCATAAACGATTTCTCCCAATTGGTAAACTTTATCCTCTTGAACGTTTGAAAACTTGATTTCTATGTTGCAATATTTATTCACTTAGTATTTGAACGTAAATAATTGTTCCATTTTTAAATGAAACCTAACTTCTATCACACAAAATTTAAAAAATTCCCAATTCCACCAACCATTTCTCCAACCCACCTCGTTGTTTAAAATAGAGGCTAAGAAGTAATAACTAACTTTAGTCCGTATTTCAAACAAAACTCACTAGATGCGATACACGCTCCACAGCGAAGATAAAGACTTGATACAAGGTTGCAGGCAGAAAGATCGCCTGGCTCAGAAGTATCTGTACCAGCGGTATTATGGAAAAATGCTGGGAATCTGTATGCGATACACCAGCCAAAAGAGTGAGGCGATTGATGTATTGAACCAAGCGTTTTTGAAGGTCTTTGAAAAAATAGATCAATATCAACCATCAGGTTCTTTTAGTGGTTGGATCGCAAAAATTGTGTTTAATACCGCCATTGATTATATCCGACGTCATACTTTGTATAAGGAGGTCATGGATTACAATTCGGAACAAGAAGTGAGTATGGATGCAGCCATTTTTGAACAGTTATATGTAGAAGATTTGTATCAAAGCATTCAACGATTACCTGCCAGCTCCAGAAATGTATTTTCTCTTTATGTGATAGATGGATACAAACATCGCGAGATCGCTGACTTACTCAACATCAGTATCAACACTTCTAAATGGCAATTGGCCGAAGCGCGAAAACAGTTACAGAAGGATTTGAAAAAGGAGAGACCGAAGTTGAGGAGGGTGGATAAGTTGAGGGCAGATAAGGGGGGATGAGGTAGATAAGGTGATGAGGTAGATGAGGTCTCCCACTACCGTGAAATGATGCGCTAAAAGGGAAACCGCATCTACCCAATCTACCCCATAACCTCATCAACCCTTTACAAACAACTTTCTCAGTCAACAAAAAAAACAATGAAGTCAAATAATAAAAATATCGATAAAAATATCAGAAAGAAAATCGAAGAATACGAGTTCGATTTTTCTGACCATGCATGGGACAAAATGGAGTCGCTCATGGATCCAACTGCTTCGGCAGATGACGCCACTCCTCCTTCTCGTAGTAATTTTAACATCCTTAGAAATTTATCAATTATGTTACTACTTCTCTTTGTCCTTTACTTCGGATTCGTTCCGTCGTCTACTCCAACGGAGACTTCCACTACTGCGGTAGTCGAAGCTCCAGTTAATAATAACAATACAAGTACCGCTAATTCAGAATCGACTACAATGTTGACTGATGACGCTGAGAATGAAACAGAAACTACGTTACCGAAACCAACGACTAACACTACCGCAACAAACGACAACAAGGCTGATCAACGAAACTTAAACAAAGCTATTACAAAAAACACGATAAACCAGGGTAATGTAAATATGCCCTCCGAGCCCACTGCAAAAGTCGCTTCTCTTACGGAGCATCCGATTGACAGTTTATTGCTTCAACGGCTCAATAAACAACTAAGCAATTATCAAGATCATTTTCAAGAAGAGAAAGTGTATCTACAGTTCGACCGTACTTTTTTCAAACCCGGAGAAGCCATTTGGTTTAGCGCTTACGTCCGTGATGCCAATAGCTTGAAGGCTAGTCCAAAGAGTGACATCGTTTATGTAGAACTGAACGGACCGAATGGTAACAATCTTAAGCAATTGACTTTGGTGGCAAAAGATGGTCGGGTGCGTGGAGACTTCCAATTGGCAGCATCTCTGCCTGGTGGTTTGTATACCGTAAAGGCATACACCAACTGGCAGCGAAACCAAGGTCATTTCTTTGAAAGAAAGATACAGGTGCAAAACAGCGTACTACCGAATCTCAGAATGGAATTGAATATGGCCCGTGAAGCTTACGGACCTGGAGATCCAGTGGAGGCAAAGTTGGAATTAAAGTCCCTGGAAAACAAAGTACTTGCAAATCACGAATTCAGCTACCTGTTGTTACTAAAAGGGCAAACGCATAAAACTATGACTGGAAAGACCGATGAAAAGGGTATTGCCACTTTAAATTTCAGACTACCTCCTGATTTAAATCACAATGAAGGCTTGGTTAATGTCAATATAGAATACAAAGGACAGACAGAATCCATTTCCAGATCAGTTCCAATTATTCTAAAACAAATAGACTTGAAATTTTTACCGGAAGGTGGGGACTTAGTTGCCAATGTTCCGGGGAAAGTAGCTTTCAAAGCAGTTAATGAATTCGGAAAACCAGCAGATGTAGAAGGCAGTCTCTTTAATAGCAAGGGGAAACAGGTCGCTTCTTTCAAAAGTTATCATCAAGGAATGGGAGCATTTGAATTCCGTCCTGCAAAAGGAGAGAAATACTATGCGAAAATCACGAAACCAAAAGGAATTGAAGGAGACTATAAACTCCCAAAAACATTGGATCGTGGTTACAGTCTGAGCACGGGTAAAGTTGTAGATAAAATGTTGGAAGTTACCGTTCAAACCACCGAAGCCGAAGCCCTGACTTTAGTTCTGAGAAGCAATGGAAAGCTACATGAAGGACGAACAACCATTGCCCGAAAAGGAAAACACGACTTAAAAATTCCAGTTGGCCAACTGCCAATTGGTATAGCTCAACTGACCTTATTCGACAGCAAAGAAATCCCTCGTGCAGAGCGTTTGGTCTTTTTGAATCCTGATAAAAAATTGGACATTTCCATCACAACGGATAAAGACAAATACCTCCCTCGCGAAAAAGTAACGATGACTGTGGAAGTTAAAGATGAGCGTGGAATGCCAATGCCCGGGCAGTTTTCACTGGCGGTAGCAGATGATAATTTATTGACTTATGCTGATGACAAACAAGGTCATATTTTATCCTATCTCTTGGTTGAATCAGAATTAAAAGGTAAGATTGAAGAGCCGAATTTCTATTTCGCGAAAGCAGATAAATACCCAGAAAAAGATCAGTTATTGGCTCTAGATTATCTAATGATGACACAGGGATGGCGACGATTCAATTGGGAGGACATGTATCAGGAACCGGATATGGCAATGAGATTCTCTGGAGAACGAGCAGTGGTTGGAGGAGTCGTACTGGATCCAAACAAACGCCCGTTTCCGAATGTAGAATTGGAGATAACTGGCACCAACCAAAAAGTGTATTCCGATGAAAATGGCCGCTTCAGCTTCTCGGGTATTCCTTTCAATAGCCAGAAGAAAATAGATATAAAAGTATCTAAGGACAACTATAGTCGGACTTTCGCAGTCCATAACTATGGAAATGATTATAACGTATTCATGCCAATCGGTTCCAATTTAAAAACAGCAAAAATTGATCGCAAAAAAACGCCAGGTACAAGCGGTGTTTTGACCGGGGTCATTACCGACAACAATGGAGAGACTTTAATAGGTGCAAACATTTTACTAAAGGGAACTAACATTGGTACTACAACAAATATTGAAGGCGAATTTCAATTAAGTAATTTGCCAATAGGGAGAAATGAAATCGAGGTATATTATGTCGGTTACGCTACTACGCAAGAAGTCATTCAAATTAAAAAGGAAGAAACGGTGAATGCCACTATTGCAATGATGGAAGGTGTTAGTCTGAGTGAGGTTGTAATCGTAGACTACAAAGTGCCTTTAATTGAACAGGATAATAGCACTCAGGGCGCGATTGTCACCGCAGACAACATAAGAAGACTTCCATCTAAAAATATAAACTCTTTAGCTGGTAAAACAGCAGGCATACTGCAAGTTGATGAAGGGGTAAGTTTGAGAGGTAACAGGTCTAATATCAAAATAGAAGCCAATCAAAACAAAAACAACGATCTGGTTTTAAATGAAATTGTTGCTAAAAAAAGTAAGAAAAAGAAACGATACCAGTCGGATAAAGACATCAGACAAAAAGCCGAAATCGCTGAGGAACAGATATACGAAGTGGCTCCAAATGCAAAGGAATCGATCGTCTCTACAGACCAACTTTCGAACCTTGACAACTACGCAGCGAATTTCAGATCCGGCTATTATCAATCCCGTGAATTTTACATGCCGCTGTATGAACAAGATGAGGAAGTAAGCATCCGAGATGATTTCCGTTCGACCATTTATTGGAATCCAACTATAGCATTGGATCGTAATGGAACAGCAGTTGTAGAGTTTTTCACCAGTGATGAAATGACTACTTTCAAAGCGACTTTAGAAGGCCTTGCTAGTGATGGTGGAATTGGTAGACAAACACATACTTTTTATAGTCAACTACCTGTTGGTTTGGATGTCAAGGTACCGGAACGCGTGCTTAATGGAGATGTTTTGAAGTTGCCTCTGACTTTGAGTAACAATACGACACAAACCATTAAAGGACAGTTGGAATTTTCGATTCCAGAGGCTTTAAGCTGGGAAAAAGAGCCTAAGACTACGCACAAGCTAGGCCCTAATGAAAGTAAAACTGTTTACTTAAAACTCAAAGCTGAAAATGAAGCCGCGACCAAAGGAGACCTTTACTTTCAGTTTTCCGCTCAGGGAATTCAGGATGCATTCACCAGTAGTTTGAAAATAATTCCTCGTGGATTTCCAATGGAAGAAGTTCTTTCTGGAAGATCTAAAGAGAAAGAATTTGACCTAAACATCAAAGACTTGATCGAAGGAACCTTGACTGCGGAATTTAATTGTTATACTTCTGTAGCTAAAGACCTCGCAGCTGGCTTGAAACGAATGCTTCGCCAACCCAACGGTTGTTTTGAGCAAACTTCCAGCTCGAATTATCCAAATGTACTGGTTTATGATTTATTAAAATCGACTAATGATTTGGATCAGAAAACGGAGAAACAAATCAAAAAGTATTTAAAAATTGGCTATCAGCGATTGACTGGTTTTGAAGTACCAGGTGGTGGTTTTGATTGGTATGGAAGTCCCCCAGGACATGAAGCTTTGACTGCTTATGGTTTATTGCAATTCGTTGATATGTCAGCAGTTTATGATGTCAGTGAAGAAATGATAAAACGAAATGTAGATTGGTTGTTAACTAGAAAAGATGGAAACGGAGGATGGAAAAACAGCAAACGGGCGCTACATAGATGGGCAAGCACAAATCCGATTGCAGATGCCTTTATTGTTTGGGCATTGACCGAAGCTGGAATCAATCAAGGCATAGAAAAGGAATTGAACAAGTCGTATCAGGATGCGAT
>CAZDTI010000345.1:0-9386 GCA_964508085.1 uncultured Saprospiraceae bacterium
CATGATTTTGGTAATTATCCTAATCTAAGGTCATTTACTTTTGGTCTAAACTTGAAATTCTAAATAAAGCTGTTCAGAAAAATTTATTTTGGTGTGAAAGATTAAAATTAAGGATGCAAGATTAAAAATTATTCGCTCAGACGCGAGAAAATACGGTTTTGACGATTGAGGGAATAATTCTTAATCCTTAGTTTTTAATTCTTCATGCTAAATTCTTCATTAAAAAACGAAGTGATTATTTTCCTGAACACCCTTAATTCTAAAAAAATATAAAAATCATAAAAATGAAAAAGTATAAATATTTATTCGCTTTGATACTAGGTGTATCAATCCTGGGATGTTCGAATTTAGAAGAGGATGCTTTAAGTCAACTGGAACCAGATGAGCGGGAGGTCAGTTTGGAAACTGTCGAGACCACCATTGCTGGTGCTTACGGCAATTTATCAGCTAGAGCATTTATGTCTAGAGGATTAGGCCTAACAATTATGCTGCGTTCTGATATGGTAGATATAGGAAATCCTACCACTGCGCCTGAAAGAATTGAACACGATCAATTCACTGTTTCGGCAAGTAATCCACTGCTTTTAAATCCCTCTAATCCTGAAAGAAGTTTCTGGCCTCGGCTTTATCAGGTTATAAGAGGTGCTAATGAAACCCTTAAAGAGGTAGAGGTTCTTGAAGAAGTAGGTACTGACGTGAAGAACGAGATAGCAGCACGAGCACGATTCATCAGAGGTTTTGCTTACTACCATTTGGTCAGACTTTTTGGAGACGTTCCTTATTTAGACGAGACGACTTTGACCGTCGAAGCATCTGAAATGGAAAGAACAGCTGTAGAAACCGTGTATGAAAACATCATCGCAGATTTTATATATGCTAAAGAGTGGTTACTAGATTCACAACCTAACAGAGCCATTCCGGGGAAATCAGCCGCTAGTGCTTTTTTGGCTAGTGTCTATCTTACCAGAGGAGAGTATCAATTGGCTTACGATGAAGCTACTGATGTCATCAACAAGGCAGGAATGTACGACTTGGCATTGGAGCCAGATTACCGTAATATCTTTCATGCAGAGAATACCGATTTTTCTTCGGAACCTATTTTCGTGATCGACTTCGTTGCAACCAATGTTAATGATGAATCTAGGGATTATCTAGCTGCATTTACGGGTTTCTATGGTCAAGCAACCTATTACCCTTCAGGGGGATGGTCTGTTATGGTACCAGCTCAAGCAGTATATGATACTTGGGATGCAGGAGATTACAGAAGGGAGGTCAATTTGGATGATGAGGCATTTGATAACAGTGGAAATCTGATACCTTACACTAATTTCTCTAGCTTAGACGCTCGAAATGCGAATCGCCCGCATATTTCTAAATACACAGCGATGGCGGGTGATTTGCCACAGGCGAATACTAGCGGACGAGATTCGGAATCCAATTACCAAATGATGCGTTATGCCGAGGTGCTTTTAATTGCGGCTGAAGCTGCTGTTGAAATTGGTCGAACTTCAGATGCTGATGGATGGATTAATATGATTAGAGATAGAGCAAGAAATGGTGATGGAACGGGTACTCCGAGTGCAGTACCTGCAGACATATCAGGAGCAACTGTTGCAGATGTACTAGAAGAAAGAAGATTAGAACTTGCCTTTGAGCAGAAAAGATGGTACGACATAGTCAGAAGAAAAATGGGAGACCAAGTCTTCGGACCAAATGGATTTGAAACCGAACTCCAAGGCACGCAAAACTTTGATTCCTCCAGAGACTACTTGTTACCGATTCCTCCATTGGAAATAACAAACAATCCTAACTTGGCTCAAAATCCGGGTTACTAGTTCAATTATTAGTCAATAATATTAAGCGTCTTCCATTTAATCAGTGGAAGACGCTTTTTTTATCTGTTGGAAATAATATGGTCTTAGGCACGAGCTCTTTCTGAATCTTAACGGAACTATGTTTGGAAGAAAAAATGGCTATTTCCCACAACAGTCCTAATTCCCAGAGGTGGATCTATAAACCTGTCTGTTTTTCTCAAAAAAATATTCTTTAAAATACCTGAATTATCGGCTAAGTATATAGACTAGAATCAATTAAATGCATACCTTGCAATTGGTTGACCAATTCCTACAACTTATGACACTCGAATAATCATATTTTATTAGGACTTAATGTTTGATTAGACATTTTTTCATTCATGACGTCGGTATTTTCTTAAACTCTTTTCATAATTTCAATTAGGAAACTTTTACCTATAATGAAAGACCGTTCGCCTAACAATACGGTCTTAAGTGCCGACTCTTTCTGAAGGTAAACGGAACTATCCTTGGAAGAAAAAATGACTATTTTTTGCAACAGTCCTAATCTAAATAGGTTGATCTAGTAAGCCTTGTCTTTTTTCCTAAAGAAATGTCCTTTAAAATACCTGAATTATCGGCTAAGTATATAGACTAGGAACAATTAAATTCATACCTTGCAATTGGTTGACCAATTTACACAACTAATGACACTCGAATAATCATATTTTATTAGGACTTAATGTTTAATCGGACATTTTTCTCATTTATGACTTTGGTATTTTATTAAACCTTTTTCAAAAAACTCAATTATGAAAGTTATCTATCGGTTCCTAGGGTTAGGACAAATTGAATTTTCTTTTATTCCTTCCTTCTCTAGATGCATATTGCTGCTGTTAGCAATGCTTACATTTGCTAGTTCTGGTACGGCTCAAGTTTTAGACCCAGATCTTCCACCAGGTGGAAATTTCGATCTTTCAACTTGGAAACTTACCCGACCGAATCAACAAGAAAGGGATGCAGACCAACTGGTAGCTGGCTATGTTGCAGAAGATGAGTTCTACACCGATCCGATTACTGGCGCCATGGTATTCTGGTGTCCCAACGATGGGGCGACAGGTGGTAGTGCATATCCAAGGAACGAGCTTAGAGAGATGATGCGTGGTTTAGATTTCAGCATATCAACTCAAGGAATAAATAAAAATAATTGGGTATTTTCTTCTTCCACCATGGCCAATCAAGAAGCAGCAGCAGCAGTAGATGGCATCTTGACTGCCACTGTGGCCGTAGATCACGTGTCTGAAACTTCTGATGAGCCTTTTAAGGTAGGTCGTACTATTGTAGGACAAATACATGCCTCTGATGACGAGCCGTGTAGATTGTATTATCGCAAATTACCTGGGAATACAAACGGTTCTATTTATTTTGCCCATGAACCTACTACAAGCACCGAACAGTGGTACGACATGATTGGTAGCAGACAAGATAATGCACCCGATCCAGTAGATGGAGTTGCTCTGGGGGAAAAGTTTAGCTACGAGATTAAGGCAATTGGCAATCTGCTAACCGTAACCATAATGAGAGAAGGTAAGCCAGATGTTGTTCAAGAAGTAGATATGACAGATAGTGGCTTTGCTGATGATTGGATGTACTTCAAAGCAGGAAACTATAATCAAAACAATGCTGGAGATCCAGATGAGTATGCGCAAGTATCTTTCTTCGCTTTAGATGTTACGCACTTTGCCCCGACTCCTCCAACGGCTTACCTTGCCCCATCTGACATACCAAGATTTCAACCTTTTCTTGCAGAATGTAAGCTCCAAGCTCCTACTAGTTCTACTGCAGCTGACGTTAATTCACTTAATAGTGGTTACACACACCCTCAGTATTTCTATGTGGTAGAAGGTGATAAGGTGCTTTTCAATCAAACTGGTGACAGCCGACGAACAGAGCTCCGATATGAAACGAACTGGGACCTCAACGACGAAAATCGATCGCTACATGGAAGACTTGATATTGTAGAGCAGACTTGTGAGCAGGTTACGGTATTGCAAATTCACGATGATGCAAACGCAGGCAATGGACCGAATAAACCATTATTAAGAATTTATAAGCATACTACTAAAGTACCTGTTAATCACTTATGGGCAGCTATTAAAACTGATGACGGAGGGGTTAATACTACTCATGTGGATCTTGGTCTTGACCCAGGAGGATATTTCAATTGTGATATTCGATTAGTTGATGGAAACATGATCATTGATTTTGAAGGGGAAGAAATGGTGAATATGGATGTCTCCTACTGGAGCTGGCCCAGCTATTGGAAGGCAGGTGTTTACCTTCAGGATAGTGGAGAGGCAACTGCACATTTTGATGATCTATTTGAAGAAGATGGCTCACCACAAAACTATTTTCCATCTGTTAGTATAACCGATCCTGCCAATGATACTAATTTTTTACCCGGCAGTGACATCACTATTTCTGTTGACGCGGAAGATTCTGATGGTACAATAACAAAGGTTGAGTTTTTTGAAGGTGGTACTAATCTTCTGGGAGAAGATACTACCGCTCCTTATTCATTTACATGGACAGGTGCAGCCGAAGGAGAATATACATTAACTGCCAAAGCTACTGATAATGAAGGAGGTGCAAAGACCTCCTTAAGTACCAATATTAGGGTTGGGATTCCGGTGGAAGTTACTGGAGTAGATTTGAGGGAGCTTACGGGACCTATTTCTATTGGAGCTATCCTTCAATTAGAGGCACTCGTTTCTCCTGGAACTGCAACCAATCAAAATGTGGTTTTTGAATCTGACGATGCAAGTATTGCTACGGTAACAGAGAGCGGCTTACTGTCTGCAATTGCTGAGGGTGAGTTCACCATCACAGTGACAACAGCTGATGGAGGATTAACCGATACACAAACGATACAAGTACTTACTCCTTCCGACGACGACAATTTGGCATCTGGTAAGCCAGTTGCAGGTACCGGTACAGCAGATGGTAACAATGTTCCATCTAACCTTGTAGATGAAGATATTGAAACACGATGGTCTGTTCAGGACTATCCACAGTCAGCTACTATTGATTTATTAGGATTCATGACGATAACTCAGACAGAAATTACCTGCTACGAAGACAGAGCCTATCAGCTCCTTATTGAAGGAGCTATGGATCAAGATGGCCCCTTTACCACTATCATAGACCGAACAAATAATAATATTCCAGGTACTGCTATTGCACCGATTATTAATGCTATAGATAGTGTGGAAGCGAGATACCTAAGAGTAACCGTATCGGGCGCAGATGAATATACTGGTCCTTGGGTAAGTCTTACAGAAGTTAAAGTGTTTGGTGATGGTGAGCAGACATTTACAAATGTGAAGGATTTAGCTGATGAAAAAGTGAGGATAGCTCCCAATCCTGCTTCATCTCTCGTGACAATAGAAGCGGGGGAAGAATACAATACGCTGTCCGTTTATGACGCATTAGGAAAAAGAGTCGTCCAAAGAACGATCAATCAGTTAGAAACACTGGATATAAGTGGACTTCAATCAGGGGTTTATTTGGTAAAGCTGGAAGGCAATGGTAAGGCCGAAGTCCGTAAGTTGATAAAACAGTAAGCATTTAAGGATTAAGGATTAAGGATGCTAAGATTAAGAATTAAAGATTATTCCCTCAAACGTAAATAAAGTGTTATATAGCGTTAGAGGGAAACAATCCTAAATCTTAGCATTCCTAATCTTTAATCTTTTCTACTTAAGACTCTTCTGATTCGCATGTAAAATAGACACCTATCCCCTACTAATAAACGAACGCTACAATAATCGTTGACTAACACACTACACCTATGAAATTTCCTCTTCTGTTTTCGTTTCTATTCCTAAGTATTCTGGTAAGTGCACAAACACGTTATGATGTTTCATCTCTTGATGACTTTAATATAGCTCAAGACCAAGCGAGCGCAGGGGATACCATTGTTTGGGAGCCCGGTACTTATTCCGGCATTGGTATGAGTCTTAATAAGGACGGATTGATAGTTACTGCATTACCATACGGAACTGTTTTGTTTAAAGGATCATCGAGAACTACGATAAATGCCAATGATGTTACTTTTTCCGGCTTTCAATATGTTGGAGGTAATATTTCCACTTTAGATGTAATTAGAGTCTTTGGAAGTGATGTGTTGATTACTCATGTTAATATTCAGAATTATACGAGCTACAAATATCTGGTGGTAGATGAAGATTCTAAAAGAACGACCATTAGCTATTGCAACTTCGAAAATCGTCTTAATTTAGATGACAAGAATATACTCTCCATACTAGTGGATAGTGAACCCGGCTTTCATAAGATTCAACATTGTTCCTTCAAAAATTTCGAAGGCATAGGCAATGACATGGGGATTGAACCAATTAGGATTGGGGTCAGCTCTCAAGGGAATAGAGATAGTCGTACGCTGGTGGAGTATTGCTATTTTACGAGATGCAATGGAGATGGGGAAATTATCTCGCATAAGTCCAGACAAAATGTGTATCGCTATAATACTTTTGAAGACAACCCGAAAGCTGAACTCGTACTCAGACATGGTGATGAAGGAATCGTTTATGGCAATTTTTTTCTGAATAATTTGGGAGGAATTCGAGTACGGGAGGGTTCCGATCATTTCATTTATAACAACTATTTCGAAGGGCTAAATAATAGAACAATTTACCTGCAAAACGATCCCTCTGACCCTTTGTCTAATATTCACATTTATCATAATACGATTATCAATTCAGCGAGAGTAAGACTAGGAAGTAACGGAAACAATCCGCCCTCCAATGTCACCATTGCCAATAATATTTTCACCAACTCCACAGAGTCTATATTTAGCGAAGACACTGAAGATGAAACATGGATTGGTAATCTTTATTCCGGCAGCTTAGGGATTGATGCTCCATCGACTGGACTTTCAGATACGAATCCTGAGCTTTCTGAAAACACAGAAGGATTTTATCAGCCGGAAGCTAATAGTCCGGTTATTTCCGCCTCCAGTGTTGGCTATCCAGCAGTTCCACTTTATCCCGGAATGGATTATGACAATGAGATATTGCTTGATTTAATGAAAGAATCAAGACCTGGATCAATAGCTGATAGAGCAATTGGTGCTTCTGAATTTTCATCAACAATCAATGTCCAACCACATGCAACTGAAATGAACACAGGACCTTTCTACTTATTTGATAACCTTGTCGATTATATAGCTGCAAGTACACCGCAGCTTTTTGTTGGAGGACAAGGAGAGAGTAGGTCAATTATGATTTCCAGCAATATCGATTGGACAGTAACAAGCAGTGAAGATTGGATAACTACTGACCTTTCGGCTGGATCGGGAGACTCCCAACTTGAGATAACCATTGATGCAAACAATGAGACCGTTAGTCGATCGGGAACACTGACAATAGCCGGAGGAACAGAATCGGTGACTATTAACATAAATCAAGACGCTGCGGTTAGTGTTCTGGAAAACCTTAAAAGTGAGGTACGGCTATTTCCAAATCCTACAAATGGAAAAATAATGTTGCATAATTTACCATCAGGAAACTCACTTATAGAAATAATTCATTTGGATGGAAAAAGTGTTTTCTTAAAGGAGTATCAAATAAATAATAATGAATTGATGATTGATTTGGATAATTTGGTGCCTGGCACTTATCTATTGAATATAAAATTCAGGAGTCAATCTGGCAATGTTTACAGCGAGTTGACCCGTAAATTTGTGAGAAATTAATCCGTGTTTTTTGGTAATTATTTTTCAATATTTTCTCTCATTTTTTTTGTATTCTCAATTCTAGAAGTTCAACTCATAAGCTTCCTGAGCAACCGATTCTATTTTACTTTTCCGCTTTTGCTCAGGGCTATTTTTGACAATGAGCGCCATCCCCCCTATTTGTCCTAAAATGGAAAGCCCGGAAATATCTTTCAGTTTACTATTGAAAGAAATATTCAAATTGTCTCCAACTTTATTTAAACTTAACAATCCATTTACATTTTGCAATGCCTTATTATAAACCAAGGTAAAATCTTTTCCAACCTCTTCCAAAGAGAACAATTTATTTACTTCCGTTAAAGATCCGTTTTCTGCAATGGTCAGATATGCTCCCACTCTAACAAGGGATTCTAAACCGTCTAGATTTTTTAAATTATCATTGTTGGAAATCGTCAAATCTCGTTTGACCGATTCTATGGAGGAGAGTCCCTTTATTTGTTGAAGGTTTCGATTATTTTCAATCAGGAGATTTCGGGAAATGTTTGTTAACCGTTTAAGGGTATTCAGATTTTGCAGGCATTTATTCCGAGTAATAATAAGATCCTGACCGATAGATCTTAAGTTTTCCAAGCCCCTTAAGTCTACCAATTTAGCATTCTTTGAAATAGACAGATACCCTTCTATTCTTTTCAATCCTGATAAAGCAGACAGGTTTGTAATGCTGGAGCCACTAATCACTAAATTTGCATTAAGGACTTCTTTATCCTCTAATTGATTCATAAAACGATCTACTTCCAATTGACTTTTTAAATTCAGCGTAAGACGATTGTTTTTAGCATTTTTACCCATTGCGAAGTTCATAGCATAATGGGGAAGCACATTTCTAAAACTCAGCATAAAAGCCACTAAAGAAAAAGTACTCAATGATATCCTTGTAATAAGATTCATAGGTTTAGTTTTTTGGAAATTACAAAGCAGGCGGAAGAAACCTTTCAATTGTAAATCTTTTGGGGTTAACCTCCTTGTAATTGACCTTTACAGATCAGCTTCAATAGCTCTTCCGCCTGACTTTGTCGTAACAATGAGATTTAAATTCATTCTCTTCGCTTCAAAGACAGGGCTAGCTTTGAAAAATGGCTTGACTGGGCTGTCCAAACCTTTGTTAAATGGTTGAATTGAAGCACAAAAGATTGTCTATTCGTTGCATTCTGAACAGAACACTCACTCATATATTACTGACTAACAGCTAATTAGAGGTTGTGCTAGGTGTTTCTCCAAAGGCAGACTGGAATGAGCGGGAAAAATGGGATAGGCTGCCAAAACCTGTCCTCCAAGCCACCTCGGAGACGTTTAGATCCGTTGTTTCCAATAACCGTTTAGCTTGCTGGAGTCGATAATTTTTAATATAAATTGATGGTGGGTCACCTGTTAAGGCTTTCATTTTACGAAATAGTTGAGAGCGACTGACTCCTATTTTGTGACATAACATAGGCAGTCCAAAATCTTTGTCCATATAGTTGTCCTCAAGAACTTTACTTACTTTTTGGAGAAAAACATCTTCTATTTTTAGCTGGGGATGAGTACTGACCGTTTCAGAAACGGGGAGCGTATCGCCATGATACCTCTGTTTAAAATAGTTAATCATTTGTTGCTGTCTATCCAATAACTTAGCAACCCTGATGAGTAACTCTTCTTTATGGAAAGGCTTAGACAAATAGACATCCGCTCCCCTTCCCAATCCTGTCAATCGTGAAGTAACATCCGCTTTTGCCGTCAACAAAACAATTGGAATATGACTTGTCTTTTCTTCCGTTTTCAAAAAAGTACAAACTTCAAAGCCA
>CAZDTI010000346.1:0-9353 GCA_964508085.1 uncultured Saprospiraceae bacterium
TTAACTCTAATTAATTTCATGTTTAAACCAACAATTTTTCCAAGACGCTCCGAGTGATACATCATCAATGTTTCCACAATTTCCGTACCTTTAGGAAACACTGAATAGTGAATCTTCGGTTCTAAGTGAACTCACTTGGTGAAGAGTAGTACCCAATCTTCGAGGATGAAGATAAATAAATAAATCCGATTTCTATTTTGCCACAGCAATTGAATAAAAAGACCGTTTTAGTGGCTCCACTTAATTGGGGGCTTGGCCATGCTACACGCTGTATTCCAATTATTAATTGTTTGTTGGAAAAAGAAGTCGAAGTTTTAATCGCTTCTGATGGGGCCGCTTTGGATTTATTAAAGAAAGAATTCCCCTCACTGCCTGCCTTTCCACTGCCGGCATATGATGTACGCTACACCTATAACAACATGACTGTAAATATGTTGTTACAGTTTCCTAAAATACGTCGAGCCATTAAACAAGAATATCAGGTAATACAAAATTTGGTGGCTACTCAGGATATTCAAATCATCATTTCTGACAATCGTTTTGGTTGTTATGCGCCCTCTACTTATAATGTATTCATGACGCACCAACTGAATATCATGGCGCCCTTTGCTTTTGCAGAAAAGGCCATCGCTTGGTGGAATAAAAAGAGCTTGCAGCGGTTTGATTTGTGCTGGGTTCCTGATTTTGAAGAAGCGCCTGGGTTGGCTGGTCGCTTGTCTCATCCCTCTCCGGTAGAAAGGGTTCAGTATATCGGGCCGCTTTCTAGAATGAAAAAATTGACTGTAGAAAAGAAGTACGATGCTGTAACAATTTTGTCTGGGCCGGAGCCCCAACGGACAAGACTGGAGGAGTTGATTTTGGAGCAATCATCAAAACTATCTTATCAGATTCTTCTGGTGAGAGGTCTTTTAAAAGATAAAAGTGCTCTTCGTCAGGAGGGCAATGTCAGTATTGTTGGGCATTTGACAAGTGAAGCATTAGAAATGGCTATTGCGGAATCCGCTGTTGTGATTGCGCGTTCCGGGTATACGACGGTTATGGATTTGGTGGCTTTGGGGGAGCGGGGGATTTTGGTGCCGACCCCGGGGCAGACGGAGCAGGAGTATTTGGGGGAGTTGTATGGGGAGGTGGGGAGGTTTGTTGTAAAAACACAGGATGGCTTAAATTTAGAATCAAACTTGAAAGATGCTCTTTTATTAAAAATTAACGAAAAACAACAAAGAATTCCTAGTCTATCAAAATATGTAGATAAATTGTTACAATTGACAAAATGAAACTAAAACTATTAATATTAAAACTCTTTTTCCTTGCGCTCATTCCTTCAGAGACCAATGCTACAGGAGGTTCTGATACTCTTTATATCTGCCCAGGGAAATCTTTACAGCTGCAAACAACCCTTAATTTATATTCATATAGCTGGTCTCCCAACGAAAACATAAGTGCTACCGACATTTACAATCCTATTGTTAGCCCTCAGAGTACGACAAGTTATACCGTTTTGGTCGAGCCAAGTCCAACTACGAATTTAATTTATAATGGTGATTTTAGTTTAGGAAATACTGGCTTCGATAGTGACTATTTTTATACTTCCGGTGCATCAGAATTTCAAGGTTTTTACGGTGTGTTTACGAATCCTACACAATTTAATTCTTGGTTTGGAGATTGCGAAGATCATAGTGATTCAGCCGATGGGCAAATGTTAGTTGCTGATGGGTCGACCTCCTTAGGCCAGTATGTTTGGTGTCAACAAATTGGAGTTGAAGCAAACAAGACTTATACTTTTTCCACCTGGATAACCAATATTTATTGGCAGGCTCCTCCTCTTATTCGATTTTCTATTAATGGAAATGATTTGGGTAGTTCTTTACAATTGAGCAACTCAGATTGTGCTTGGGAAGAATTCTCAGCAAATTGGTTTTCTGGGAATAACACCTCTGCCAACATCTGTATAGAAAGCATAAATACAGCTATCGATGGAAATGATTTCGCCGTAGACGATCTTTCGTTTAGTTTAGCAAGTGAAAGTTTTATAGACACTTTTTTGATAGTTGTTTTAGAGCATTCCACAAGTATACAAATTGATACTAGTATTTGCGCTAACGAATCTATTTTCATAGGTGGTTTTGAAATTCCAGCTGGCCAGCAAGATACGGTTGCCTACACTGCTTTAAATGGTTGCGACTCCTTGGTTTATGTCAATGTAAATAGTATTGATAGTTCCTTTTTTGAAACTCGAATAGATACATTTTGTCTTGGTGATACCACTTATTACATGGGCATCCCAATTACCCAAGATACTTCCATTTGTAGTGTTTATACCAATTATCTAGGTTGTGATTCTTCCATTTGTTTGGTTATCAATTTCCTTTCAGAGGCGACCATAGATGTTATTAACACAGCTCCTTCTTGCTTTGGAGGCTCTAATGGTATGCTAGCTGTTGAACCCACAGCGGGCCTAGCTCCTTATCAATACCTTTGGAACACTGGTGGGAACTCCTCTTCAATAGAAAATCTCTTTTCTGGTTTTTACTCCGTTACTATCATAGATGCAAATGGCTGCGTGGTCGAAAAACAAGTTGAACTAGAAGAGCCTTTATTACTGTCGGCCGATTATACTGTTATAGCTCCTTCTTGCTTTGGCCAGTCAGATGGCCAGATAAGCTTTTCTATATCTGGAGGTGTTCCCGATTATTCCATCATATTTGAAGATCAACCTACAGCTTCTACCATAGAAAATATCGGATCTGGAAATTACACCATTTTCATAGAAGACAATAATGGTTGTTTATTGACCTTTGATGTTCCTGTAAGCGAGCCCGCTCCGATTGACATCGCTCTTTCTAGTAAGGAAAACATATTGTTAGGTTCTCCATTTGAAATACAAGCTCAAGTAACAGCAGTCAATGACTATCAGATTCAATGGTTCCCTGCTGCCCATTTAAGTTGCGCTACCTGTCTGAATCCAACAACTACTACGCTCGATGATATTAGTTATCAATTAAGCGTAGAAGATGCTAACGGATGCTCTGCCGATGAAACAATAGCGATTCGTGTTCAAAATAATTTCGATCTTTATATTCCAAATGCTTTTAGTCCAAATGGAGATGGCTTTAATGATTTTTTCGAGTTGTATCCAGGTAAAGGAGTTAAACGAATTAAGTCCTTTCAAGTTTTTAATCGTTGGGGGGCTTTGGTTTTTCAGCGATCTAATTTTTCGGGAGGGGACCTTGATGCAAGGTGGGATGGATCTTTCAATGGAGAACATAATAATTCAGGGGTTTATAGTTATTTTACGGAGGTAGTATTTTTGGATGGGGAGGAGAAGTTGTTTGAGGGGGCTATTTTATTGATGAGATGATCATATCGCGCCCCACCGATCCCGGCTACTCAAAGATACATGTAGATGGTCTCCTGTCCCTATATGCCGCAACGTATTCAATCCCATTCCCTTAAAATACATCTTCAATAAAAAATTGCGAACCTCACTTCTACCATTCGTACGAATATCCACCGCATGAACATAGCCATTGCTTTGTGGATAATGGAGCGAATGTTTCTTTGATTTCAAACCCATCTTTTTATAATCCTCTGGACGACGCTTGGCATCGGTAATAATTAGGCCATCATCCAAAAATAAAATGGTACTGATGCTTAATCGTAAAATCGGATGCAGACTGGTAAACTCCTTCTGCACCTCCGAATGTTTCGCATTATTATTCGACATGAAAAACAATCCATAACCGCTATAACCAATCACCAACATCAATGCAAAAAATATCCGTCTTTTTATTGTACTTCCGCTTCCAACTGTTCCTGTCAGGCGACCATAAAAAGCAGTCATGTATATAATTAATAAAAAGACAGTAGCGGTAGTCCCAACTGAAATAGCTGTCCAAGGTGCAGATTCGTAATTCTCATGCATGAACACTGCTCCTCGAATCAAAAAGATAAAAGGGAGTGTTAGAAATAGTACTATTTTAAAAATATTGAAGAGTAAAGATTTCATCACTTTTTGTTAAACTGCTTCATCGTGAAAGAAAGGCCTATTGTTCCAAAACTCTTCGCTATTCCTGCAGCCCGTTTCAGTAATTTTGGTAAGTCCTCTTGTTGCTCTGACGACCATTCTCCTAACACATGATTTACATGCTGTCCTTTCTGGACTGGATTGCCAATACCGAAACGGATACGGGCGTATTTATTAGTCCCCAACACTTTGTCTATGTCTTTCAGTCCATTGTGCCCACCATCAGACCCTTTTCCGAAAATGCGAACGGTCCCGAATGCTAAATTCAAGTCATCTACAATTACAAGTAAGTTTTCTTGCTTGATCTTCTCTTTTTGCAGCCAATAATTTACTGCCTTTCCGCTAAGATTCATGTATGTTGTTGGCTTGAGCAAAACAAGGTTCCGACCTTTGTGTTTATACGTAGCTGTCAAGCCATTACCTCCCTCCTTAAATAAGAGGTCTTTCTCCTTAGCCAACAAGTCTATTACATCGAAACCTACATTGTGACGGGTATTATCATATTCTGCTCCTACATTCCCGAGACCGACTATTAAATATTTCATGTATTAGCACTGTTAAATTTAATTATTATATTTAGACATGGTTCCTTGCAAACCCATCATCCCAAAACCTTTGACCATTTCTGCTGTCTTTTTCACTAAGTTGGGAAGTGCTTCCTGTTCCTCCAAAGACCATTCTCCTATTACGTAATTGATTTGTTGTCCTTTCCCAAATTCATTACCAATACCAAATCGAAGACGAGCATACTCTTTAGTCCCTAAGGTAGTATTAATGTGTTTTAGGCCATTGTGCCCGCCGTCTGAGCCCTTGCCACGCATACGAAGTCTTCCAAAATTAATATTCAAGTCATCTATAATTACCAATAAGTTCTCTAAGCCTATTTTCTCTCTTTCCAGCCAGTAACGAACAGCCTTTCCACTAAGGTTCATGTAAGTTGTCGGCTTAATCAAAATAAAAGTGTAGTCTTCAATTTTCAAGGTTGCGTAAAAAGCATGGCCTTTACTATCAAAGTCTAGTTTATATTCTTCCACTAAATAATCAACAATGTCAAAACCAATGTTATGGCGAGTATTTTCGTAATCCCCACCGATGTTACCTAAACCGGCGATCAAGTACTTTTTGGGATCCGGTTCTATTTCTAGCTCTGGTTGTTTAGAAGAGAATAAGTTTCTTAACCAATTTATCATGAGGCAAAGATAAGGTTTTAGCTTGTCCTTGTTTGACAAATTCGACTAAAAACGACAAAGGAGCTGGTGTTGCCACTCAGCCCCTTAATCTGGTCAGAAGTATATCTATAATTGACCAACAATCACTGAAAGTCAAATTTTTTGTCAAAATAGTGTCTATGGGTAAAAAAGGCGAAATATTTATAAACTCAGAAGGAATTGTTTCCTTTTGATTGGATGGTAAATGTACAATCATTGCCCTCAGCGATCAATGCTCTATTTGAGGTATTTTACAAACAAAATAAATTCGTAATTCCACTGAGAATGAAGAAAAAATGAACCTACTCCTTTAAGATTCCGTACTTTTGCTACATGCTAAAAATCTATTTTAACGACAGTCTCAACTTTCTACTTAAGCAAAGACCAGCTCGTGTTTGGAATGCTGCAAAAGTATTGTCGTCCTATTATATCACTCAGTGGCTTGGCCGTCCAGTTCAATGGGGAACACCTATTACCATTTCTATAGAGCCCACTACTGCATGTAATCTGCGTTGCCCAGAGTGTCCTAGCGGCCTTCGATCCTTTTCTCGCCCTGTGGGTAATTTAAAGGAGGATTTTTTTAGAAAAACAATAAACGAGCTTTATCGAGAGTTGATGTATCTGATTTTTTACTTTCAAGGAGAACCCTACATTAATCCTAAGTTTTTAAATATGGTAAAATATGCTCACGACAAAGGCATTTATACCATCACCTCTACTAACGGTCATTTTTTGAATAATGAAAATGCTAAAAAGACAATTGAATCGGGCCTTGATCGAATGATTATTTCGGTTGACGGCACAACACAAGAGACTTATGAGAATTACAGAATAGGAGGAAAGTTAGAAACAGTGCTCGAAGGTGCTCGAAATGTAGTGAAGTGGAAGAAAAAGATGAATTCCAATACACCACATCTTATTTTTCAATTTTTAGTAGTGCGCCCTAATGAACATCAGATTAATGAAATATACCAATTAGCTGAAGAAATTGGTATTGATGAAGTAAAATTGAAGACTGCTCAGGTTTACGATTATGAAAATGGCAACCCTCTGATTCCAAGCTTAGATAAATATGCCAGATACCGAAAGCGAGATGACGGAACTTATGAGGTGAAAAATAAGTTATTGAATCAGTGCTGGAAACTCTGGCATTCCTGTGTTATTACCTGGGATGGCTTAGTAGTTCCCTGTTGTTTTGACAAGGACGCGACACATCGTTTGGGAGATTTGAAAGAGCATTCTTTTAAGACGCTTTGGTATGGCAAATTATTCCATCAATTCCGGTCAAAATTGCTGCAAGGAAGAGATAAAATAGATATTTGTAATAATTGTACAGAGGGTTGCAAAGTATGGTTTTGATTCCTGAATGACAGCCTATTAAGTATAACTCTTATACTCCATGCACGATTCGTATAACAATTTTATTGTATATTTAAAATAAAATTTATGTTTTTTTCTTTTTCTTAGTTAAAAAATGTTGATTTTTCCAAAAAATTTAGCGATTTTTGTTATTCGTTTATTTCTATACTAAATAGGAAGATCCCATCAACTAGGCTTTGGATGTTAGCCTAAACATTTTTTATCGACTATGAGAGAACTGTGTGTGGTGCCAGGTTGTAACTCAACCGGGCTTCCAACTAACGCAATAAATTTACAGGAGGGCACTTTATATACTACACTTGTAACACTTGCCAAAGAGAAACCTTTATTAATTATTAACTAATAATAGAGTAGCTGCACCCAGTCGAGAATTATTACATTATTTTTTAAAATTAACTGCAGCGAAGCTGCTATCTCACTGGAATTCTATTTTCCTAATCCTCTAAAGCAGCAACAAGATGACTTACTACAAAATGGTTTACAAATCAATCTTCAAAGGCCGACTAGAATTTGGGAGTTCCAAAAGCTACGACAAGGTTCTTAAAATGTACCAACACCGATTAGAGAATTATTACAAATCGGATGTTCTTCTTGAAGAAGAAGATATCTTTGATCAAGAAACATCTTCTCTTAATGTGGCTAGAACGGTAATCCCACAGGGATCAGAGAAAAGCTGGCGCAACACGATGGACATCCTTGAATACGTTGCCCAATTCGCAGTTTCTGGTAACTTGGGTGGTTGGATGACCGAAGAGGGGAAGATTCTTCGACATGGTATAGTTGAGCCCAAAAGCGAACGTACTGCTGTACAAGCTTTCCTCAAAGGCCGCGAGTTAAGTAACTCGAAAGGCATGGAAGGGGAAGCAATGAAAGCGCTCAACCGGGCCATTGACAAGTATGAGCGCCACGCTCAAGCCTATGAAAGACGAGGCCATGTCAATTTCCTATTGAAAAATTATAAAGAAGCTGTTCGTGATTACTCTAAAAGTATCGAATTGGCTAATAGCAATGCGGAGCCCTTCTATGGAAGAGCGAATGTAAAGCTTAAGCTAAAAGATAAGGAAGGAGCAATTGCTGATTTTGCTTCCGCCGTTAAAACTTCTATTCCACTGGAGCCTATTTACTGGAAGGCACGTCGTCAAAAAGGAATGACGCACATCGAACTGGGGCAATTCAAAGAAGCCGCTCCTGATTTCAAATTCTTTTGTAATAGAAAATTCAAACCAGACAATCCTAACTTCAAGTGGAGAAGAATGGTTTGGTTCCAATATGGTAAAGTATTAATCGAACTGGAACAATACGAAGAAGCAGTAGCTGCTTTTGATCAGGTTATTGCATTACAAGAAGGTAATGATAACATTCCAGATCATGATAAAGTATACCACCGCAGCTTGGCTCTTCAAAGAGCTGGAAAGCGTGGATATAGAAAAGGACTTGAGCAAGCCTCTAAGATGGGGTCTAAAGATGCTGCGGCATTATTGAAGGCTCTGAAGAAGTAGCGTTTTAAGTTTTTGCTTATAAAAAGCCATTTGTAGTTTAATTACTGCAAATGGCTTTTTTTATCGTAAGCAATCATTCAAACATTTATTGGAGTCGCGTTCAATTATAAAGTAAAAACCTCAACCACTTTACGAGCTCTTCCTTTACTCGGAGCTACCCTGCGGGATTCGCAAAGGCTTGAATCAATCCTCACTAATTGTACTTTTTAACTTACCAAATATAGAATCCTTAGGTCGGATAAACTCAATTAACTATATTGTGGTTATTCAAAAAAGCGTTCAATTCAAGACAAGCTAGCTCAAATTCCTCTTTTTTTATAATTAATTTAAAACAAAAAAAATGAAACAAAAACAGTTTTTTTCATCAAAAAACACTTAAAAATAAACACTTTGATTACCTTTTGTACGCGTAAAGGTGAAAAAAATGAAAAAATATTACCAAATAATTTGTTTTAAAAAACAAAACGTTTATATTTGTGTCATCGAAAGCAAAAAGTTGTTTTATTTTTAAACAGACTCATTATTATTTAACTAACAAATCGCTAAACATTTATTATTATGGCAAAGGATACAAACGAAAAAAAGCAAAAAGTTTTACAGTCCACACTCGAACGTCTTGAAAAATCTTATGGAAAAGGCATCGTTATGAAATTAGGCGACAAACAAGTCGTTGATGCAGAAACCATTCCTTCTGGCTCTTTAAGCCTTGACATTGCATTGGGTATTCAAGGGTTTCCAAAAGGTCGTGTGGTAGAAATATACGGACCTGAATCTTCTGGTAAAACAACATTGGCTATCCACGCAATTGCAGAATGTCAAAAGCAAGGAGGTATCGCTGCTTTTATAGATGCAGAGCACGCCTTTGACCGTTTCTATGCTGAAGCACTTGGTGTAGATACTGCTAATCTATTGATCTCTCAACCAGATAACGGGGAGCAAGCTTTGGAGATCGCAGAAAATCTTATCCGTTCCGGCGCCATTGATATGATCGTAATTGACTCTGTTGCCGCTTTGGTACCAAGATCTGAGATAGAAGGAGAAATGGGAGATTCCAAAATGGGACTTCAGGCTCGTTTGATGTCTCAGGCGATGCGTAAGTTAACGGGTATCATCGGTCAAACCGGCTGTTGTTGTGTATTCATCAATCAGCTTCGTGAGAAAATCGGTGTGATGTTCGGTAACCCAGAAACAACTACAGGCGGTAACGCATTGAAATTCTACGCGTCTGTCCGTTTGGACATC
>CAZDTI010000347.1:0-9305 GCA_964508085.1 uncultured Saprospiraceae bacterium
ATAAGAAAATTCTCTAAAGAAGCGGAGAGATATGTTTTATCCATTCCCAAAGCGAAAGATGGGGCATTCCTTGTCACTAAAATATTTGGCTGGGAAAGTCTGGGCTTATTGAATGGGCCAATGAATTTATATTACAAAGGAAAATTTCAAGGACTTACTCAACTAGATACCGATGTAGCAAATGACACCTTAGAAGTCTCTTTAGGGCGAGATAACTCGTTTAGTATTTCTAAACAAAAAATCAGTAGCAAGAGCAGTGAGAAGCTAATCGGCTTCAATATCAAAGAAACTTTGACTTATGAATTTGTGATCAAGAACAACAAAAATGAGGCGGCTTCATTAGAAGTTCGAGATCAATTACCGCTGTCTGTTGACAAATCAGTAGAGGTAAAAACATTGGAATTGAGTAACGCTAGTTTAGATCCATTAAATGGTTTGCTAAAATGGAACCTAGAACTGAAGCCAAATGAAATAAGACGATTTAGGCTTTCATTTAGTGTGAAATATCCTAAAAGTAAGCGGGGAATATTGACACATGATAAGTGGAAAATTGTGATGCCTAGATATTTTTGATAATTCGGTTTAAACTTCTCTTTATCAAGGAAAAGAATCTAAGATAGATTCTTTAAAAGTAAATTTTTATAAGCACCATCCTTTATTATCTTTGTCCTCTCAAAGTGGATAAAATGAAGATAAACACAGCCGAATATACAGGGAGTTATCCCAACGTAAGAACTTGCCCAACCAGCTTCGTCCCAGAATACGCCTTTATCGGCCGCTCTAACGTAGGTAAATCGTCTCTGATTAACATGCTTTGTGGACACAGTGGCCTTGCTCGAACCTCTAAAAAGCCAGGCAAAACACAACACATCAATTATTATATTATCAATAAAAGCTTCAACATCGTCGATTTGCCGGGTTATGGCTATGCCGTAATCTCCAAGACCAAACGAAAGGAATGGGAGAAGATGATCGAGGGCTATTTGCTACATCGAGAAAACTTAATGTGTGCTGTGGTGTTAATTGATATTAACATCCCTCCACAAAAGATTGATATCGAATTCATCAACTGGATGGGACAGATGCAAATTCCGTACATCATTGCTTTTACAAAAGCGGATAGACTGAAACCCAACAAACTCGAAAGTCAGCTGGAAATGTTCAGAGAAGAGTTACTGAAATATTGGAATGAGTTGCCACAAATGATAGTAACCTCTTCAAATACGAAACTTGGACAAGAAGAAGTCTTCGATTTTTTTGAATCCGTGAATGCCCAATACGTTCCCCATAATGGAGAAAAATAAGATATATCCACATGTCAGTCCGAACATTGAGGATTGGCCTATTTATAAACTACATCAGGACCGTGATAATTTCATTAAAGAAATTGACGCGAGTACACTCGAGCGATTGAGTGCCAAGCCGCGATCGGATGTTGAGGATTTGATTGCCAAGACGATTTACCAAGAGTTAACTAGAATTAAGGAAGAGCCCTGGAAAGTTGATCCACCAAATGATAAAAGCTTTTGGAAAAGAATCAGAGGACGTCTTGTTGAACGCTCTTTGGACAAGGAACAAGAAGCAGCTAAAGCCAATAATGAAAAATTATTGAGCGAAGTTATTCACCGTTATTCAGAGGAAATTGTTGGTACTTTTCGTATTCCAACCTTCAAATTTGCCCGCCGTTTTCTAACCCTCTTTTTTAATCGCTTACTCAACACTGCAGCCAGTAGAAACCATAAAAGAATATGGTCTTCTAAACACCACCTTTTTGAACGTTTAAGTGTAAATGGAGAAGTAGACAAAGTTCGGTCTCTTATGAAAAAGGGAACCGTAGTAGTTGTACCTACCCACTTTAGTAATTTAGATTCTATTCTTATCGGTTATGTTTTAGACTCCATTGCTGGCATACCTTTTTCCTCCTTCGGTGCTGGATTGAATTTATATAATACTGGTTATACCGCTTACTTCATGAATCGACTTGGAGCTTACCGGGTAGATCGAAGAAAGAAAAATGGGATATATCTGGAGACATTAAAAACCATGTCCAGACGTTCCATTCAAAGAAAAACCAATGGCTTGTTCTTCCCCGGTGGAACTCGCTCGAGATCAGGAGAGTTAGAAACAAGATTAAAATTAGGTTTGCTGGGGACCGCTGTTGAAGCCCAACGAAACATATACCAAGATGGAAAAAAAGATAAGGTATTTATTGTTCCTTTGATTCTTGGTTATGATATGGTTTTGGAGGCTGATTTCTTAATAGAACAGCACCTTCAAAAAACAGGAAAAGAGTTTTACTTGAAAAGTAAGGATAAGACCTATAGCCGCTGGAAGATACTGTCTTTCATATGGAAATTGTTTTCGAAAAGCTCAGATATCTGCCTCACTTTTGGTAAACCGATGGATGTTCTTGGAAATTTTGTAGATGAAGAAGGACGTAGTTTTGGAAAAAGAGGAGAGGAGTTATCTGTTGAAGAGTATTTTATTAGTGATGGAATTGTAAAAGCAGATTTGCAGCGGGAAGGAGAGTATACCAAAATTCTGGCCGATAGAATTGTAGAACGATATTACAAAGACAATTACGTACTCTGTGGACATGTGATGTCTTTTGTGGCTTTTATTATTCTAAGAAATCAAAACGCCAAGTTAGATTTATATGCTTTGCTTCGTTTGCCAGCAGAAGAGTTTTCTTGTTCTAAAGAATTATTGTTAAAGACAACGACTAAACTGGTTAACCACCTCAAGGATTTACAGAAAGCAGGAGAGATCCAACTGGATGATTATATTCTGAATCAATCCATTGAAGATGTCATTCAACAAGGTGTTTCCAAAGCTGGGAATTATCATGCTTTGAAACCAATGAAGTTTGAAAAAGACGGATCATTGGTAAGTGAAGATTTGAAATTGCTCTATTATTATCATAACCGTTTGCAAAACTATGGATTCCATAAATTGATAGAAGAAGTTTTCTATCAGCATAGCATAAAAGAAATTCAGGCTATTTAAACTAGACAAAATGAATTGTGGTTTCTTATAAAAATACATTAGCAATTACAAAAGGAACCTTTTCCTCATCGATTAACTTATTAGCCGTATCTACTTTTTTTAATATTCTAGATCATGTTAAAGAATTTTTTCCTGAAAGAGACCAATATGATGTGGGCGATTGGTCTCAACTCTCTGGTCATTTTTTTATTGTATTTCCCTCAATTACATCAAGATTATCCGGAATTATATCGTGTCCTAGAGATCATTGATTGTCTTTTTATTTTCTTCTTTGTTATAGAAGCTATTGTTAAGATTAATGCATTTAAATTCTCTGGATATATTTCTAGTGGTTGGAATAAATTTGACTTCTTCATTGTTCTAGTTAGTTTACCTTCCCTCTTGCATTTTTTCCCTGCTTTTGCGATGATGAATACCTCTTTTCTTAAGATATTGAGGTTAGGACGAATGGTTCGCCTGGTTCGGTTTATGTCCTTCATTCCAAGGATGGAATCCATTATGAAAGGCTTGAGTCGGGCACTGAAAGCTTCTGTATTTGTAATGTTAGCATTGTTGTTCTTAAACTTCATTTTGGCTTTGTTCACCTGTCATTTCTATGGAGAAATTGCCCCAGAATATTTTAAAGATCCAGCAATATCTAGCTATTATATTTTTCAATTGTTCACCATTGAAGGTTGGAATGAGATTCCTTTAGACGTTATTAATGCCTCAGCAGAAGGGGAGGGGCACCACCCTCTTTTTGCTGGTTTTACTCGACTTTATTTCATTTTAGTTGTTTTAGCAGGTGGTATCTTTGGTATGTCTTTAGCAAATGCTGTTTTTGTTGATGAAATGACAAGTGACAATAATGATGACCTTGAAAAGAAAATTGACAACTTGGAGATTCAGTTAATGGAATTAAAAGAAATGTTGCGTGAGAAAAGCTAAAAACGGAAAGTCACTTTCTAAAAGATTTATTCTTAGTTCTCACATAGACTTAGACGCTCAAAAAAGAATCCATGAATTATATTATATACGATTTAGAAGCCACATGCTGGATGGGACGTCCTCCAGGACTAGAACAGGAAACCATAGAAATTGGAGCGGTTCTTATTAATGGCTATGGAGAAGAATTAGGTTCCTTCAACAGATTTGTAAAACCTATTCTAAATCCCAACCTTTCCTCTTTTTGCAAGGAATTGACGAGCATTACTCAAGATCAAATCAATAACGCTAATACCTTCCCAATAGTCATTGAAGAGTTTCAAGACTGGATAGATGGCTTTGACGGTAATCATTATTTACTTTGTTCCTGGGGAAGCTTCGATAAAAAGATGCTTACTAGAGATTGTGAATTGCATGACCTAGATTTTGAATGGCTAGATCCACACATAAATGTCAAGCGTCAATACCAAGATTACAAAAGGCTTCATCGTCCATGTGGTTTACGGGCTGCTGTTAAAAAAGAGGGTTTTGAATTTACGGGTATTCAGCATCGTGGTATTTCTGATGCGGAAAACTTAGCAAAGGTTTTTATTAAACATTTGGATGTGTGGCAGTTTTGAAGAATCATTTTCTTCTCCCTACGGTCTTATCTTTTGGGTATTTTATACTATAAGCAAACTTCAATTCTTCAGAGGTATTTGGAGCTACGTTAACTAACCATTCTAATTCGCCAGAATCTTCACAAACGGTTGCCCCAGAGTTTTCCAATAACTTTATTTCAATTAGTTTATCTGTAGAAACCGGGATTTGATCTAACATTTTGATTACAACGGCTTCTTTCTTATTGTTCCTAATATCTATATCAAAGTTCAAAGTCTCCTTTCTGCTGTTTCTAATAACTTTGGTCGCATTGAAATTTCGATACTTTCGAGAAACACTGATTCCTGGATCCTGCCCAAGGGAAATTTCTAAGGTATCCGACACAGCGTATGGATCGATTGTCGTTTTACCGATATAAGTATTTTCAAAAAATACGTTTGCTGTCCCAGACTGAAGATGGTACTGACCATAATTGCTTAACTGAGCCACCAGATATACTTGTAAATCCTCTTTCGGAATGCAAGTATATTGATAGGAGGTAGGTAGTTGAAAAGATTGGATGGTTAGAAACTGAGGTTTCGAATTGGACGGAATATCTTGTAAGCCCCTTACATCTTTTATGAAGCTCGTGCTCAATTCTCGCGTTATCTGTTCTTCAGTCATCAGAGATGGAGATTCACTTCTTACCACATGAATTGGTTCTTCATATGTTTCTGGATCGAATGTTAGAACGGTATCCAAGTGAAATTGATTTTCTAAGGTTGCAAAAACCGTTTTCAATTTCGGTAGTTTCTTATTCCGCGCAGGTTTTGCATTAGACAGGGAAACTTGGATACCTGTCCAATCTACACCCGTATTCTGTTTTATTTCTGCTCTATAAATTAGATCCATTGGATTATTAGTGTCTTTAGCCTTCAAATCATAAATCGCTTTCCAGCTAACATTTTTCACGTAATAACTAAATTCTACCGTAGTACTGGTCGCTATAGTGTTGCTAAACTGGAGCTCAATCTTATTAAAGGCTTTGCCTCTTTTTAGTCGTTTTATTTCTTTCTTCAAAACTTGTTGTCTACTTTCCAGATTTGAAATAGACTTATTCAAATCGAATTTCTTTGCTCGGATTTCCATCAATTGACTCCGATAAAACAACACCAATTCTTTTAGTGCTGCCGTTTTATTATTGTTATTGTCTGTTCCCAATTGACTATTATTGTTTACGATTTTTTCTTCCTCCGTATAAATATTTCGCTTTTCGATTAGCCAATTTAGCTCTTGGGTCACGCTATCTAAGCTATCTTGTACTACAACTAGTTCAGGGTTGTTTTCTACTTTATAGTCCACCCCTGAGTCTCCCTTTACACTTAGCACATTGACCGCATCATTTGACAATTCTGCCTCAATAGTTTTGGGGTCGAGACCAGACTCTAGATTGGAAAAAACGTATTTAGAGGCTCCTTCTGGCAAATTAAGCGTAGCTACCCTGGTGACTTTTGCACCATAGGGATATATAGTAACAGCAGTCACTTTAGATTGAATTTCTTGTGCAGAAAGAAAAAATGGAAGCTGTAGTAATAAGATGGAAAGGGTGATGAGTTTCTGAAATTGATACATGCAATATAATTAAAATGAACAAAAAGGTGACATTTCATTTTCAAATTGATTGGAGATGTATTAATAATGCAAAAGGCCTTAAAAGTAACAAACGATAGGGGAGTAGTTGATGAATTATGATTTTGGAAAGCCAGTCTAGAAAAAAAATAATAGAGAAAACATTTCTTTAGTGAGTCCTATTATCCATTTGTAATTTAATTGTTTTAGGAAAACTACAATGGCAAAAGAGATAGTGATATTTATTGTAAAGAGATTGTTATATAATTTCAGCCGTTAAATCAAAGTAGTTCCAATTAAATTCTACTTAACATAATATATCGCATATCGGCAAAAACGATCTTTCATAGAAATGAAGCAAATCGGGTAGGATAGCCATAGAACAGGCGATTTGAAATATATAGCGCTGTAGCACACTCATTCGAAACAAACCCTAAATGCAATTAACTAGCACAATCTGTGGCCTCTGTATTTTTCTCTGTACGGGTAATCACACAGGAAATTTTGCTGTAGGCCAGTATAGAGCGTTATAATTTCAGGCATTCTTGGGTTGATAGAAATTTGAACATGGAGCTACAAGGAAACAAAATAAAGTTGATGATCATTATATCGTAGTACGATAGAAACTCAGAAAAGCTTTTAATAAGCTGAGATCCTATATGCTAAATAATTAAACTTTACACAATTACCCTATAATTCATATTATGTTAAGTAGATGTTTTGCGTAATTTGTCATGTCATAAAAAAGCCGAACTACTTACAGCCCCGTTGAAAAAACACGCTCTGAAGCGTTACTTATTTTGTTCTCGACCAAGCTAAAGAAAATCTTCAGCTCTTTATTTATTCTAGCTCTTTTTTGTAGGTTTGCTCCGATCTAATACTCAAAAAATATTACTCCCATTAATAAATGACCTCTACCCTATTGATGGGTTTTTCACAACCTAAATAAACCAACTCAACAATGAAAAATATCATTCTATTTATCTGTCTTTTTATTAGTAGTACGCTTTATAGTCAGGATGAAATTATAGTAGATTGCGATGAGGTTACAAATGGTATGCATCAGACAAGAGCAAATAACTTTGCTGCTTTTGCAGGAATGGAAATGTACACGCCCATAGATATAAAAGCTTCAAACATTCAAGTAAATGATAGGCCATACGCTGGGCTAATGTATGCTGGCATAAAATGTATTTCGAATGATTTTAACACGGCCAGAAGATTGACGACTGCTTATTATCTAGGTGTTCTAGGTGAATCCGCTAAACAAAAGCAAGTACAGAAAGGAATACATGATAGACTCAATTATACAGATCCTAAAGGTTGGGATAATCAAATCAGAAATGATTTAGCACTAAATATTAAAATTGATTTTGAACAATTAATTGCGGCTCCTACATCTCGCTTGGAGTTAATCGGGTTGTCTGAAATTAATCTCGGAAGTGTTAGTAACTTTGGGGGGCTTGGAACCCTTTTTAGAATCGGACGGCTTACAGATTATTTTTATAATGAAAGTGGTATTACTAATGGAAGAAGAACACGAAGGTGCCGACAATGTTCTGACAGAACAAATTACTTCAGTAATAATTTAAGTCGAAATTTTCAGCTTTACGTATTTTTTAAAACCTCATTCAGAGTAGTAATGGACAATAGCCTCTTAGAGGGTGGTTGGTTTTCTCATGATTCCAGTCCACATACAATAACTAGTGATAAAGTAAAAAGATTTTATGGAAATGCAGAAGCGGGAGCAACAATAAATTATAAAGGATTTGCTTTAACCTTTAGTCAACTATTCAGAACTCCTGAATTTGATGATGCATTTACAACTAGATGGGGATCAATTACATTAACAGTTAGGACATTCTAAGTTTTTAATTATCTATATTAATACTAATTTCATTAGCCAGCTATTTAAAAAGCTTAGACTTAACAACAAAGCGCCAGACCCCTCTCCCACTCAAGTTCAAGGCAAATCTGACGCTCCTATTTTTAACGACATTATGAAATCGTAATATTATTGTTCTATTTATTTCAAGCTATGCATTCTGCTCCGGAGGCGGTGCATAAAAAAACTGCTCCTTCGTAATTTTCCCATCCGTTACTTCATACACGCAAACCTCAGAAGTAGTCATTCGAGGCATTCCTTTGAAAGTTACATCTATCGACATGCCGATACTGAAGTAGTTGTCCGCCACAATTGGTCCTTCAATGGTATTGCCATGAACAGTATCCACCATCTCTTCCCATTGTTTTCCTTTGGCTTTTATATTTGCGATGCCTTTGGTGACCTCATTTGGAGAACCTGGGAGTTCAATGCTGACGCAATCCTCTGCGTATAATTCGGCTTGGGCTTTGTCCCAGAGGCCAGTTTGGCACAATTCGATTAAACGGTTTGCTACTTCTCGTGTTGTCATGATTTTATTGTTTTTTATGGTTAATTGATTTTGTTGCTAATTCGCCTTATTCACCTATCGTATTTTATCGTATTTTAATACCTGTTTACTCCTAAAGCTTTTCTAAATACTTTGCAAGTGATATAGAAGTCTCCTGTCATCCTGAGTGAGCATAGCGAATCGAAGGATCAGGAGGCACATGTCCTCTTTTGATTTCGAGCGAGGTACGAGTCGAGAAATCTTGCTCTTTGATGAGGAGTTAGATTTCTCGAGGAATTTAAGATTCGCGTAAAAAGTAAGACTGCTGTTGTAATTCGACTCCCGACAGCCGCTCAGAATGACAGCAATTTGATCAAATGCTCAAAACAACTTCAACTGACTCGTCTTATAAATCTCATGCAACTCACAATCCAACTTCGGCATTTTCTTATCCTTAAAATATTTCTTTTGCCCCAGCATCACTTGCTTCCAAATAATATCCGCAGTTTTGCTATACTCCATCCGATTGCTCATAAAAGATTCCATCTTGTCATTGCCGTGACATTCCTTTATTTTATTGATGACTTTCTCCGCACGATCAGGATAGGTTTTTCGAAGCCAATCTACGAAAATGGTTTCGACATCGTCTTTTAAACGAACAATGGAATGACCAAAACCAAGTGCTCCAGCTTTGGAAGCCGCCTGCATCATTTCTAGGATCTCATCATCTGTAAGACCTGGAATAATTGGAGCCATCATGACTCGTGTAGGAATACCATTAGCCGATAGTAACTC
>CAZDTI010000348.1:0-9301 GCA_964508085.1 uncultured Saprospiraceae bacterium
GAATGACCGTGCGCCGTGTCGAGGCAAATAACATCAACACCTACACGGACCAAAGCATCTACTCTCTCCAATAAATCATGAGTAACTCCAACAGCAGCTCCAACTACTAAACGACCTAATGAATCTTTACAGGAATTCGGAAAGTTCTGGACTTTCATAATGTCCTTATAAGTAATTAACCCAACGAGTTTTTTATTTTCATCTACGACTGGCAGCTTTTCTATCTTATGTTTCTGCAAAATATCCCGAGCTTGCTCTAAGTTGGTTCCTTGCGGTGCCGTAATCAAATTGTTGGAGGTCATTAGCTCTGTGACAGGCTTGTTGACTTTCGTTTCAAAACGAAGATCTCTATTGGTCAAAATACCAAGGAGCTCCTGACCATTATTAATAATAGGAATACCTCCGATCTTATACTTCTTCATTAAAGAAAGGGCTTCGCCAACTACTGCATCTGCATTTAGGGTAACCGGATCTATAATCATCCCGCTTTCTGATCGCTTTACACTACGAACCTGTTCCGCTTGGTCGGTAATGCTCATATTTTTATGAATAATTCCAATACCACCCTGACGAGCTATCGCAATGGCCAACTTGTTTTCGGTAACGGTATCCATGGCAGCAGATACGATAGGAACATTAAGTCGAATCCCTCGCGTAAGTTGCGAACTGATGTCTACTTCGCGTGGTAGTACTTCTGAATAGGAGGGCTGCAACAGGACGTCATCAAAGGTGAGAGCTTCGATTACAAATTTGTCCTGGCTTATCTGTTGATTTGTTTTTACTCTTTCCATGCGCAAAGGTACTTTTTTTAAAATTATTAAAAAGAATAACGGCCGTTAAAAAATCATGTTTTTTGTACCTTGGTCTTTTGTTTAAGAAATCGGAACTATTTAGCAGTTCGCTTTCAGCAATTGGTCGTTCGCCCCTTTTTAGTATTAGGAAGGAAGCGAGCAGCTAATTTCAAATAGGCAATTGCCATTTGTAACTAAATCAAGCGTTTCCAATGTTAGAACCTTTTGACGATAAGTACTTTATGAAACAGGCTTTGCTGGAAGCCAAAAAAGCCTATGATCTGGGAGAAGTTCCAGTTGGAGCTGTAGTCGTTTGTGACAACCGAATCATTGCCCGAGCACATAATAATACCGAACAACTTTGTGATGTTACCGCTCATGCAGAAATGGTTGCCATCACCGCAGCCTGCAATGGACTTGGAAATAAATACCTTAATGAGTGTACTTTATACGTTACGTTGGAACCCTGTGTGATGTGCGCTGGAGCAGCTGCCTGGGCACAGGTGAAAAGAGTGGTTTATGCTGCAGGAGATGATAAAGGCGGCTTCATGCGATTTGGTAAAAAAATGTTACACCCCAAAACAACCGTCTCCTTCGGAATAATGGCAGAAGAATGCGGCGCTCTAATGACAAACTTCTTCAAAGAAAGAAGAAAAGCCTAAGACTTCATACAAGAAGTCCCAGGCCTTTCTTTCTTTCTTTCTTTCTTTCTTTCTTTCTTTCTTTCTTTCTTTCTTTCTGCTGCAGATCAAGAGCTCTTAAGACTCTGGAAGAGTCGAACCCCTATTTACCCAGAGTTGAAACTCGGGGCTGGCCCCGCGCAGAGCAACTACACCAACAACCCTTCAATACCTTCCTTAACTCTCGCCACCAAAGCCTCCGCTTTTTCCATAGTAGGCGCTTCCGAATAAATCCGAACAATCGGTTCTGTGTTTGATCGACGCATATGCACCCAACTATCTTCGAAGTTTACTTTTAGGCCATCAATAGTATTACAATCGTAATCTTTAAAACTTTCCTCCATTCCTTTAAGGATCTGGTTCAAATCTAAATCCGGGCTCAACTGAATCTTATCTTTTACCATTGCATATAAGGGATAGGACTTTTTCAAAGTACCCAATGATAAGCCACATTCCGTAAGGTGAGCCAAAATCAGGGCAATCCCAACTAAAGAATCGCGACCGTAATGCAAATCCGGAACAATGATTCCTCCATTTCCTTCACCTCCAATAACAGCATCTACCGCTTTCATTTGTGTAACTACGTTTACTTCACCTACTGCAGAAGCATAATATTTACCACCATGCTTCTCTGTAATGTCTCGAAGTGCCCTGGTAGAACTTAGGTTAGAAACGGTATTTCCTTTTTTCTTAGATAAGATATAATCGGCAACGGCAACGAGGGTGTACTCTTCTCCAAACATGGTTCCGTCCTCATTTACCAAGGCAAGTCGGTCTACATCTGGATCAACAGAAATACCGAAGTCTGCCTTTTCGCTGACCACTCTTTCTGATAATTCAACAAGGTGATGGGCAAGTGGCTCAGGATTATGTGCAAAATGGCCATTGGGTTCTCCATTTATCATGATGCATTCACAACCTAACTTTTCCAAAAGAGGAGGAATGGAAATGGCTCCAGAAGAATTCACCGGGTCAACAACCACTTTGAATTTTTTTGCTTTGATGGCTGCTACATCAATTAAAGGCATGTCAAGAATGATGTCGATATGTTTTTCAATCCACCCGTCCATTGTTTGATAAGTACCCAGTTTTTCAACAGATTCATATCGGATAGCCCCTTCTGCCAGCAGTCCGAGTAATTTTTCACCATCTGCTTTAGAAATAAACTCTCCTTTTTCATTTAGAAATTTCAATGCATTCCAATGCGCTGGATTATGACTTGCTGTGATGATGATTCCAGCTCCAGCTTCCAAGGCAGGAACCGCCATCTCCACAGTCGGTGTAGTGGACATGCCAAGGTCGACTACGTCAATTCCCAATGAATTTAAAGTCGCACAGACCAATTGATTGACCATAGGCCCTGAGATTCGGGCATCGCGACCAATGACAACTTTTGCCTTGTTCTTTTTCTGCAACAGCCAGAAACCAAAAGCGGCGGTGCATTCTACAATATCTTGAGGGGTGAGGTTGTCTCCGGCAGAACCGCCAATGGTACCTCTGATTCCAGAAATGGATTTGATTAAAGCCATGTGTGTTTGTTAGTTTAATAAGCTCTCTTTTATAGAAATCCTGTATTTGGATTGCTTAAAGAGTGTTAATAGGTAAAAGGTTTTACTGTAATTAGACGGTAAAGATATATATAGGTTACCTATTAACCAATAAGAATAGGGTGTAGGCTTATTCTCTCATGGAAAGATCTCTGACATCTTGTTTTTTCCTGAAGACAATGGTTTGTTCTTGTCCTGCTGATTTTAAGGTCAGTCGATAAACTAGATCGGAAAAAGTACTTAGGTTGATTTTTAAATTATTGAGGCCTTTTTTTCCTGTGATATTTTTTGTGGTTAAGGTTTTTCCTTGCCAATCCATAAGTTTATATTCAAAAGATACCTCCTTATTGCTATCGAAATGAAGTTCTAATTGATTTGGAGATTGAGAACAAGACATGTTTAAAATGGAGAAATGAGCTGGTTGTTCTTTGTTGAAAACAAATATAGGAGAAGTTTCAAAGGCACCATTATAGTCAATTTGGCGTAAGCGATAGTAGTATTGCCCTATGACCTTGCTATTGTCGAGAAAGGAGTATTCTTTATATTTAGAAGAATGACCGGCGCCCTTAACTGCCCCTACGTTGGCAAACTGAATACCGTCTTCAGACCGTTCAATGATGAACATGGCATTTTCTTTTTCAGAGCTGGTAGACCAATTGAGCATTACGCCAATCGACAATTCTTCTCCTTTGAGTATTTGCTTGTATTCGCATTCAGCTGATATTTGCTGACTAAGAAACAATGACAAAAACGCTACGCATAATGATTTTTGAAAATGTGTTGTTGTAGTAGTACCCATTTTTTACATTTTAGTTTTTTGAAAAATGGGGGATTACAGCGAAATAGAAAGGTAAGGATGACTATTTAAAGCCAAGAACTATGCCGGATCAATTGTGTGTCAACGGCTAATTTTTAAGTTCTAATTGCAGCATTGTTAGATCTCTAAAATAGTCGCTCCGTACATAAAACGATGGAGGATTTTTTCTAGATTAGTTGAAAGAGCAAAAAACGGTCTAATAAAAAAGCCGAACAGTCAAACTGTTCGGCTTTTTTAGGTTGAATTCTTATCGAATAATCTTAGCCTCCATTCTGCTTTCGCTTGCTTGCAACAGGATTTGGTTCTTCTACACCTTGGTTGGTTTTTTGAACAACAAGAAACTCTTCCTCGTCTTTTACTAAGATAGCAATTTTATAAATGCCTTCTTTTTCATCGGAGAGATCGAATATTATATCATTTAACCCATATTCAATTTCCTCTTTTCGTTGTTGAATGATATTCCCATCTAGGTCAGAAACGGTAAATTCCATTGTTACATCTTCTAACACATCGAAGGTGACCTCAAAAGATTTATCGAAAGAGGTTTTGCCCATGGCTACTACACTGAATTGGTTAGGCAGCATCCGATTAAGCAAGACTGTTTGTGAGTAATTAGATCTACCATCCAAATCTACCTGTCTGAGGCGATATAAGGATCTATCGTTATTCATTTCCATATCCAGGAAACGATAAGATTTTTTCTCTCCAGACATACCAGCAGCTTCAAGTAAGCCGATATTAGTGAATTCAATCCCATCAAGAGATTTTTCAATGATGAAATTATGGCTATTGATTTCTGTAGATGTACTCCATTCCAGCATATTGCCAATCTGATGCTCCTTAGCATTCAGCGGAATGATGTAATCGACTTCTGCTTGACCAATGGTCAGCATTGTCAATAGCAGGAGGGCGATAAGGCTTGGTTTTCGGTGAAAACCGTTAATTGGATTTGGTAACATTCGTATAATTATTAAAATTAGAAATAACTTTTTGGTAAAAAGAAAGTCTAATTAGTTCCGGGATTAACGGGGACAGGGAAGAAGGGTCTCGATTGGTAGGTTGCTTTCACGCTTTTGGTACTGTAAAAATGCAGGCTTTTCTTTCGCGGTTTTAGGAAAATTTCTAAATATTGTGACAGCAATTCTGACCAACTTTTTCTTAATCTGTCCATTTTCGGGACGTTTAGAACGCTATTTTGTATATATGGGTTTTATAAAAATATAATAAACCATTGATGAGAATAATTAAATACGGCTCAAATACGCTCTGATATCAATCACTAAGATCATTTTCGAAATGATTAATACATTTTTGAGGGCAAATTTTACGCCATATAGTATTAAGCCCAACTTTATAAAGTAGAGAACCGTTAGATTTATAAATTATCTTTCTTTGATTAAGCTGAGCAAGACCTAAAAAGACGGATTGGTCTGTTAGGTTGGAATTAACCACTTGATCGAAGAACTTAAATTAGCAACATGAAACAATTCAAATTTTTCCCTGTATTCGCCTTATTATTGATTTTCGGACTTTCCTCTTGTAGCCCAAAATTAACTGAGTTTACACAAAAACTTCAGGAAGAAAACGATTGGTCAGAGCAAGAACTGAAACGTATCCAATTTTATTTATCACAGGATGTCGTTCTGCAAAAAAGAAAGAAAAAGAGTGGATCTAAAATAGAGGATGGAGAAATAAAAGTAGTTAGTGACGCAGAAGTAGAAGAAATTTTGATCAAAAAAGGAACGCCAGGTGTATTAATAGAGATCCCTAAAGAAAATAGATTTGCCGTTTGCTTTGAAGATGGGCGATCTAGTCGATACCTTATGTTTGGCCCTAACCCTAAAAGAGGAAATTCCTATGCTTTGCTGGCCTCGAAGTGGTCGAAAAGAAAAGGAGAGCTGTCGTATGGGAATAAAAAGTATTATACACCGACGGCTAGTTCCTACGCCTACTTAATGGTCAATTTAAAAAAGGTAAGGAAAACTAAAAAGAAATCAAGAACGGCAGGCGGTCGAAAGGTGGATTGAACAACCTCAAGGTCAACCTCAAATGCAATTTCAAAGTGCTCAGTTCGCGAGCTACTCGCATATTGATCTTGTAGTTGAAAATTAGCCTTTCGCTACCCCACTTTTAAACGGCACAAAAGCGAATAAATCAAAGGCCTCTTCCATGAAATCCGTTTCTGATAGACGAGTGATGCGCAACATTTGTTGCTTTTGATCATCTCCTACAGGGATCACGAGGATGCCTTTGATTTTTAATTGTTGTTTTAGACTTTCCGGCACTTGTTTGGCGCCAGCGGTTACCAGAATTTTATCAAAAGGAGCAAATTCAGGAAGGCCTTTATAGCCGTCCTTGAAAAACAGGCGAATATTCGGGAAACCAAGTTTAGGTAAAAAACTTTTTGCTTTTTTATGTAAGCTTTCCTGACGTTCTATGGAAAAAACCCGTGCGCCCAACGAAGCCAGCACTGCAGCTTGGTAGCCAGAGCCAGTACCTATTTCCATCACCTTCTCTCGTTTTTTTATTTCTAATAAGTCCGTTTGATAGGCGACAGTGTAAGGCTGAGAAATCGTTTGCTTATTTCCAATAGGGAAGGCCTTGTCTTGGTAAGCCCATTCCTCAAAAGCTTTATCTAAGAAATAATGTCTTGGAATAGCGCCTATTACTTTCAGTACTGCTTCATTGCTAATGCCACGTCGGCGAAGCGACGCTACTAGTTGTTTCCTCAATCCTTTGTGTCTGTATGTTTCGGTCACTTTGTTTCTTTTTAAGGTAGATGGGTAGATGGGCTTCCCTTGGCGCATACCTTACATTAGTGGGAAACCCATCCACCCATTTCCTATCCACCTATCTACCCTTGCTCTAATTCAATTTCATATCTTTAATGATTCCATCAATTTTCTCCCCAAGCTTTGCGTATACCTTGTCGAAAGAAGCCTTATCTTTTAACGGGGCTTTCACACTAAAGTAAAACTTGATCTTCGGTTCTGTACCAGAAGGACGCGCAGAAATTTTACTACCGTCTTTAGTGATAAACTGAAGAACATTAGAAGTCGGGAAATCCAAGTCGCTTTGTTTGCCAGAAGAAAGTGAAGTCGCCTTACTTGATTTATAATCTAACATTTTAACTACAGGACTACCATTGATGCTTGAAGGAGGGTTGGCTCGTAAGTCGGCCATCATTTGCTGAATTTCTTCTGCTCCTTTTTTTCCAGTTCTTTTTATAGAAATAAGCGACTCTCTGTACATACCGAACTGAGTGTATATTTCTATCAAGATGTCAAATAAACTCTTACCCTGATCTTTTGCATAAGCCACTAACTCTGCTAGCATAGTACAGGAAATGACTGCATCTTTATCTCTAACAAAATCATTGACTAGGTAGCCATAACTTTCTTCTCCACCTCCAATGAATTCTTTCTTGCCTTCGTTTTCTAACAATACAGATGCAATGTATTTAAAGCCTGTCAAAGTATTGATGGTTTCTACATCAAAAGCAGCAGCCATGGTGTCTAGTAAGTCTGTTGTTACAATGGTTTTGGCAATGTATTGTTTTCCATTGAGTTTTCCTTTTGCTTTCCATGCTTTTAGTAAATAGTAGATCATGCAACTTGCAGCCTGATTTCCATTTAGTAATTGCCATTCTCCATGGTGATTTTTCACCCCTATTCCCACACGGTCAGCGTCGGGGTCGGTCCCCATTACCAGGTCGGCGTCCATTGCTTTAGCCATATTTAGCGCCATGCTCATAGCTTCTGCTTCCTCTGGGTTAGGATAAATTACAGTTGGGAAGTTGCCGTCAGGTGTGGCCTGTGCTTTTACTTCGTGTACTTGTGTGAAGCCAATTTTCTTGAGTGCAGGAATCACCATCGTTCCGCCTGTTCCGTGAATAGGAGAGAAGACAATTTTCAAGTCATGTTGATTGGCAATGGCTTCCGGCGTTACAACATTGGTTGCTACCGCATCAAGATAAGGTTGGTCAATTAAACCAGCTATTCTATAAATTTTAGATTCATCAGCCTTAAATTTCACCTCACTTACATTATTTATTTTTGCTACTTCCGCAACGATGTTAGTATCATGCGGTGGTGTTACCTGTCCGCCATCTCCCCAGTATGCTTTGTAACCATTGTATTCTTTAGGGTTGTGAGAAGCAGTTAAAACGACCCCACCATGACAACCAAGTTCACGGATGGCGAAAGACAATTCCGGAGTAGGTCGAAGTTCTTTAAAAAGATATACATGGATGCCATTTGCTGAAAATACACCAGCTGTAACTTCTCCAAAGTATTGGCTATTATTTCGACTGTCATAAGCAATGGCTACTTTGATGACTTTATCGGGATATGTATTGTTAAGATAATTTGCGAATCCTTGAGTCGCCATTCCGAGGGTATATTTGTTTACCCGGTTGGAGCCAACGCCCATGATTCCACGAAGTCCTCCGGTTCCAAATTCAAGATCTTTATAAAAAGAATCAATTAACTCGTCTTTATCCGTTGCATTTTGCATACGCTGGATCTCATCTTTTGATTTTTTATCAATTTTACTATTGAGCCAGTGATTTACTTTATCTTGAATAGCTCGATCTATAGCACTCATGTTAGCATTTTAAGGTGTGAAAAAAGTTGGTGAAAACATTTGATAGGACTGCTTTCTAAAGTCTAAATGTACGAAACGGATAATAATTAAGGGAGTTTCACTTTAGGTTTATTGGTAGAAATTGCGGAGAAGCTTGGTTGTGTACGTCATTCGTGAATATAATGATGACGTAGTTCTTTAATGAAAGAGTAGGCTTCCATTTAGTTTGCCCTAATCATAGCCGCATGAGGGATTCCATCTTCTAAATATTCTTCACCCGTAGGGTCAAATCCAATGGTTTTATAAAAAGGAATCAAATGGGACTGCGCCGATATTTTAATCGCTTGTTGTCCCCAAAATTCGAATAGCTTGTCTACTGATGTATTCATCAGCAATTTGCCAAGCCCTTTTCCTCTAATTTTATCGCTAGTAATGACTCGTCCTATAGAAGCATATTTTTCATAAGAGAGCCCTTTTGGAACCAATCGGGTATAAGCGGCTAATTCGTCTTCATAGAACCCCATGAGGTGCAATGAATCTTGGTCTTTATCATCTGAATCGAGATAAGGGCAATCCTGCTCCACTATAAATACCTCTTGTCGGAGCTTGAGAATGGCGTAAAGTTGGTCGAGATTGAGTTTGTAGAAAGGAAGACAAAGAAACTGCATGAGGTAATTTTGTTTGGCGCAAAACTAAGGAAAAAGGTGGGAATTATGTTTATATCACCGAGCTTGGTTTTTTATAGAAGGTAGTTGCTCTAAATCTTTGAACTGAAGGCTATTCCAAAACTAAAAAAGCTTAAAAATTTGAATGACAAATTTTTAAGCTTTTCTATAATAATTCTTAAGTAGAGCATTTCTTAACCTTTACTAACCAAGGGTT
>CAZDTI010000349.1:0-9300 GCA_964508085.1 uncultured Saprospiraceae bacterium
GTCATCAAAGAAATACCTGTCGAAGTCGTTACTGAAATTCAAAATCCAAAAACGGTTGAACTCACTCGAGAAGTACCGGTGGAAAGAAAAGTAGAAGTCATAAAAGCGGTTGAAATGACGAAGGAGGTACCTGTAGAATTGATCAAAGAACGGGAAGTGCCGGTAGAGGTAGAGGTTATTCGTGAAGTGCCAGTTGTTCAAGAGGTAGAGGTCATAAGAGAAATTGAAGTGATCAAAGAAGTACCGGTGGAAGTCATTAAAGAGGTTCAGGTGGTTCAGGACGTAGAGGTGATTAAGGAAGTACCCGTGGAAGTTGTCAAGGAAGTAGAAGTCATAAAAGAAGTACCAGTGGAAGTCATTAAGAATGTAGAAGTAATCAAAGAGGTACCAGTAGAAGTCATTAAAAATGTAGAAGTAATCAAGGAAGTACCTGTGGAGGTCATCAAAGAAGTCGAGGTGATCAAAAATGTAGAAGTACCGGTGGAAGTTATTAAAGAAGTACAGGTAATCAGGAATGTAGAAGTACCGGTGGAAGTTATTAAGGAAGTAGAAGTCGTTAAAAACGTTGAGGTGATCCGTGAAGTGGAGGTGATTAAAGAAGTTCCGGTTGAAGTCATTAAGGAAGTACAGGTCATTAATGAGATTATCAAAGAAGTGCCTGTAGAGGTCATTAAAAATGTAGAAGTAATTAGAGAAGTGGAAGTGGATGTTATCAAAGAAGTTCAAACCATAAAAGAGGTTCCTGTTCAGGTTATTAAAGAGGTGGAAGTTATCCGTGAAGTAGAAGTGATCAAAGAGGTTCCGGTCGAAGTAGTTAAAGAGGTTCAAGTAGAAGTAATAAAGGAAGTTCCTGTAGAAGTCGTAAAAGAGGTCCAAGTCATTAAAGAAGTAGAGGTTATTCGTGAAGTACCTGTAGAAGTGATCAAAGAAGTAGAAGTGATCCGCGAAGTAGAGGTCATCAGAGAAGTACCTGTTGAAATCAACAGACGGGTAAAAGAGACTACTGATGCTAAAATTGTAAACCTCGAGGAAGAGGAAGAAATAGTTGCGGAGTTACCAAAGGTAACTAAACCAGATAACCTAAAAATCGTAGAAGGGATCGGGCCTAAAATTGAGCAGATTCTTAACGAAGAGGGCATCGCGACCTTTGAAGACTTGGCATCTGCCCGAATTACGGATATTCAAATGATTCTTACCAAAGCTGGAAGTCGCTATAAAATGCATAACCCTGCTACCTGGCCTCGTCAGGCAGGACTCGCTTCTGCTGGCAAATGGGATGAATTGAAGCAATGGCAGGATGAACTAGATGGAGGAAAGGAATAATCCTAGCTCCCTAAATACAAACTCAAATTCAATTTTTGCAATAATGAACAATTGGAATTTTTGAGTTTGAAACATAAAAAAAGCCCTGATCAGCAGATCAGGGCTTTTTTTATAGGTGTCCTGTTTTCCTACTGTAACTTAGGCTAATCAAAGCAGCTACCTAATAGTTTCTTCACACAAATTCAACCTTTGATAAGCTGAAAAATGCAAATATATAAATATTTTTAAATACGTCAAATTATATTTTACATTATAAACATAATGTAAAATTAAATGTAAATTTAACTACAATTTACTTTGATAAAAGTTGCAAATGAAGTAACTTTCCAGAACAAACGTAAAAACACTTATTATTTTACGCTTGTATTTAGTTCTTTTCTTTATTATCTAACCATCTAAATTCTCGCTTATGAATATTACTTTTCAAGAATTGAGAAGGATCAAGCACAGTCTTCCTACTGGCAGTGTCCAACGAATCGCTAAAGAGTTATCTATTGAAGAGCAAACCGTAAGAAACTACTTCGGTGCCAGCAAATTCAGCAATGGACAAACTACTGGGCGTCACCTCCAACCTGGTCCTCTCGGCGGTATTGTAAATTTACCTAATACCCAAATACTTGAATCAGCAAAGAAAATTATCTCAGAATCAAGACCTACGTTACAATCGTCTTAAAGAAAGAAATTAAAAAAGGGCTGCATGGAAATTTTCCATGCGGCCCTTTTTTGTTTTAAATCCTATTTACAAGCCTTCCCAAAACTCCCTCGCTCTTTTATTAATCCCACCTCTTGGAACCGATACCGCATCACCGTCTAAACCTCCGGTAGCTTGCGTGTCCCCCCTATATAATTCAACTTCCCATTGTGGATTCTCCAGCTCCCCACGACAAGTAGAATGCAGCATTTCAAATTTACCAACCGCATAGCTAGGGTTATAAAAAATAAATTTTACATCTGATTGAGGAGGGTTAGATGGAACTCGATCATAAAACCAAATTTCGTAGGGAGGAGCTGCAGTTTCGTTTTCAACGGTGATAACATCACCCGGCTTTCCATATTTCATAAAAATACGCCCTCGATCTGATTCAAAGCCATAACCAAAACCGGAGTAATAAGTCTTGTCTACTGCTTTCGCAACTTCCATGTATCTAGTATAGGCTCCTTCTGGGTTACCATCCATTTGCACCCAGAAGGAATACAGGTACCTCCTTTGAGTTTCTACATTTCCATCCTTGATGATATTGTTCAGCACCCTTATTGATCCTTGATCTACATGGGGAGCTATAGCCTTCAGACTGTATCGTAACTCAGCGGAATCAAGTTTCGCTACAAACACCTCAGCTATTGGTTTTTCGAGTAAAACTTGTGTATCCCAATATGGATTACTCCTGTCAAATTGAGTTATACGAGAGCTTAGGACATCTCCTTCTCTGTTTTTCACTTCTACGGTCAACTTATATCTACCAGAGGCCAATTTAGTAATGTCTTTTCGAATCAAAATCACATTTACAGGTTTGGGATCTAATTTTTTATGCCCCATTAAAACGGGTTCCAACTCATTGTTCCCTTTTATTTTTTCGATCACATACTTTATCATAAACTTTTCGGTAAAGGCTTTATCAGAGTTGTATAATTCTTGATAAAAAGTCAACACAGAATCCGTCTTGTAGTAAAAATTATACGGAAGTGGCTCCATGTGGTAACCATTTTTAACAAAGGAAGAGTTATCTGCACTCGGCTTTATGGACTGGACTAATTGCAAATCAGATTGTAAGAGTGTATTCTTTTGGTAGGCTATTTCAAATTCCCCATCATAACTAACGAAATTAGTTGAGTCGTTCATATCTTGGATTTCTACCTCCATCTGATAGGAACCATCATCTAGGCCAATTCGACGTACATCCATAAAGTCAAGTCGATATTTGGAAGCAGGACCATTCAGTATGTATTTCTCGAAAGTAACAATGGCATTTTCTTTTTTGATTAGAATCAAAATTTCTACAGCAGCTTGTTGTGTCAAACTATCCAAATGCTGGTGATTAACGGTTGTCCCCATTATATTGAGGTAGACTTCAACAAAAGATTTGTTTGGGGGACTTTTAAAAGTGGCGTAAGCCACACTCGCATCTAAGGCCTGAGAAGCAAAGTGACTTATTGATATAAAGCATAGAGCAAGTAACAAACGTTTCATGATAAAGGCATTTTTCAAGCTCAATTACAACTTCAAAACACTCATTTTGGATCTATCGTAAAAATAACAAGCTCCATGAGTACACTTCCTCGTATTACGGGGATTAAAGTTGAGGTGGAGACTGCTCTTGAAATTGAGCTTAATTATAAATTGAAATTTAGAACTAAAAAGTATCTTATAAAGGTAAAAGGTGTTCTTTATATGGCCAAACCAATGATTACAAAAAGTCAGGTTGCTGTTTTATTGCGGACTTTCCATAAGTCGTTTTTCCAATATGAGTTTAAATTCATAGCCTTTATACCTGGTTTGGAGAGTTAAACTAGTATCACTAGCTTCATAGATGTGATAGGTTAGTTTATCAGCATTTGCACTTTCTTGGCGTATGATATTGTTTTGGAGAGTAAAGGAGTGGCTTTCTGTTTTCATATCCACATTAAAATTCGTCTTCATTGCCCCTTCCTTTCCGAATTCAAAGAACGTATTTTCCAGTGCGACCGTTCTCTTTTTATCTCGGAAGGCATTTTTCAGATCCCAGGTTCCTTGTAATTTATTAGACAACGACTTTTCATTTTGACTAGAATCATCGCTACAGTTGGTAAAGAATAGACCTTGGAGCAAAATCAGACAAAATGGTAAAAAAGTTCTACTATACATTTTAAAATAGTTCTTTAACGAATTCTATGATTTAGAACTCAAAATTACACTTTTTTTAGGGAGCTACCTAACATCCTTTGGCTAGCGTTGTTAACATGCTAGGAGAGGCTCTAACAACGTTTATTCACCTATTAATCCAAGGTAATCACAGTAATTTCCGCCAACACCCCTACCCTTCCTGGATAACCTAGAAAACCAAAACCTCGATTGACATATAAATATTGCTTTCCTTTTTGATAGAGCCCTGCCCATTCTTTATAAAAATACTGCACAGGGCTCCATTTAAACCAGCCGGGTATATCAATCCCAAACTGCATTCCATGAGTGTGCCCACTAAAAGTAATCGCAATATCTTTATGTCCCGTGGTAACTTGATCAGACCAATGACTGGGATCATGGGACAGCAACAATTTCACATCAGCAGATTCTGTTCCTATTACGGCTCGTGACAAATCGCCATATTTTGAAAAGCGACCCTTAGCAGAATAATTTTCTACGCCAATAATAGCTAGAGAGCTATCCTTAATGTTCAGCAAACGATTTTCATTCAATAATAAGTCCCAACCTAGTTTTCGATGTGTTTGAATCAGCTCATTGAAATTGTGCAGCTTGGCTTCCGTACTTTTCCATAAAACATAGTCTCCATAATCGTGATTTCCCAAAATAGAAAAAACTCCTAGCTTAGCCTTTATTTTTTTAAACACGGAAATAAATGGTTCCATTTCGCTTGCTACATTATTAACCAAATCTCCAGTAAAAAAAACAAGGTCAGCTTCTTCTTTGTTGATTATTGAAATGGCTTTATTTAATGGATCTATTTCGGTAAAGCTGCCAGAATGAATATCAGAAAGTTGAATAATTTTCAGTCCTTTTAAAGCAATAGGAAGCTTACTGATTTTTACGGTTTTACGATGAATCTTATAGCGGTAGCGATTCCGAAGCATGCCATAAATCAGCAAAATTGCTAATGCCAAACCGACAGTCAAGGCTAAGGTGGCTACAGTTGTTGACATTGGATAACTGATTCCGGTGGCTCCAGTTATTTTCCCAAAAAATAGCATTAAAGTCCTGCGTATCATATCTGCAACAATAAGTGCAAAGGCAATCATTTTACCAAAGTATAAGCCCACCAGACAATTACTGAAGAGAAAAGCTCCTTTGCTGATTTCTAAAGGAGCCTCACGACGTGCCATCCTTTTTGACAGTACATACCACAAAGCCAATGGCATGAGCCAATATAAGCTCCGAATAAACAGTTGCAACCAGTCTGGATAACTACCAGTGACCAAGGCAAGTGCCTGAAATACAATGTATTCAAAAGCAAGAAGAAATAGAAGAGGAACTAGGTAGCGCAAAATTTTGATGTTAGTTTTAATCTGTTGCATGAAAACGAATAAATAAAGGGATTGTTCATTTAGCTTTATTCGGTAGAGGATTAACGGTTGTCTTTACAACTATATTCGAGGGAGTCTACTGATTTTCAATAGAATGAGTTTCTTCTTTCTTGCTTAATTCATTTTTTATCGATCATATACGAATAATTAGGAAACTTAATAAAAACCAAAAGCCCTGATGAATTTAATCACCAGGGCCTTTGCGCAACATTTGCCTATGAAAAGCAAGGTTTCAATATTATTTTGAAAATGCACGTTCTTTGATACGAGCTTTTTTACCTACTAATTCACGTAAGTAATATAGCTTAGCTCTACGTACTTTTCCTCTTTTGAGTACTTTAAGTTCAACAATGTTTGGTGAAGCATAAGGGAAAATACGCTCAACACCTACTCCATTAGACATTTTTCTAACAGTAAATGTTTTGGTAGCACCAGCTCCGTTTGTTTGAATAACATCTCCACGGAAATCCTGGATACGCTCTTTGGCACCCTCCACAATTTTGTAGCTTACTACAACATTATCTCCCGGACGGAAATTTGGATATTCTAATTTTTTTGAAAGTTTATCCTGAATATAACTAATAGCATCCATAATAATAGATTTTAGGTTCAATACATGTAACACCGCTTTGCTAAAATGGGCGGTCTTTAAGGAACTGCAAAGGTAAGTATTTTATTGGATTCAATGCTTAAGAATTTATAAATAAGTTTTCCACATTTGGGGAATTTCATAATTCTGTTTATAACCTATTGATATACAAAACACTACAAATACATTGAATATTATTCATATTTTAAATTTAGCTAAAAACAACCTTAAAGACAGGAATTAAGTGTCTAAAAGCACCTTGTGCTACCATATCCCAAAGTCTTGCCATAACCCGTCGATAAAAGGAGGTTTCCAGTAGAAAAACCAGTAGCAAGAGCAAAGAGTAAAGTACATTAGCAACAATAAATAAAATAAAATCCAACTAAATGATTCAATCCTTCCTTGACGGTATTCTAGCTTATGGTAGAGCAATCGGTTATCTCAGTAAAAAAGGGCTATGGAAATTCGCTCTGGTTCCTGGCCTGATAAGTTTAATGATTGGCCTTGGAATTGGCACTATTGCCTGGGCTGGATCGGACAATATCGGCCAATGGCTCGTTTCCTGGTATCCTTTTTCTTTTGGCTCAAGTCTGATAAGCAATTTATCTCATTGGGTTGGCGGGCTAATAATCGCTGTTTCGGGCCTTATTATATATAAACACCTTGTCATTATATTAGTGTCGCCATTTATGAGCCCACTTTCGCAAAAAATCGAAGAGCAGCTTCATGGTCAACAAGGTACTTATGCCGGTTTTCAAATGAGTCGAGCATTTAAAGAATTATGGAGGGGCCTGCGAATGGCCCTACGAAATATCACTAGAGAACTCCTTTTCGTAATTCCTTTATTCTTTCTCAGCTTTATCCCAGCCATTGGAATAATCGCTACGATTCTCATTTTCGCAATCCAAGCATTCTATGCGGGCTTCGGAAATATGGATTACACCTTAGAAAGACATTTCAATATCGGAGATAGTGTTCATTTTGTTAGAAAGAACAGAGGATTGGCTCTTGGTATCGGTACTGTTTTCCTTTTGCTCTTAGCTACGGGTATTGGTTTTTTGATTGCCCCTCCCCTCGCTGCTGTGGCGGCAACTTTAGAAACGACAAAGCGGCTTGAGCCTATTCCGGCAACTAAGACACAGGAATTTGTATAGTAGCCGCCAATTTTGGCTTTTTTAAATTTCAAGATACAACCTTGGTACTACACAATCGTCCCTAGTAAAGAGAAACTATTTCAAATAGACATTTCCACCAGTTTACAAATAACTACTTAATTAATAAAAACAGAACTAAGACATGAAAAAATTCAACACCCTAATCTTCCTTCTTTGCTGTAGCTTTATCACACAAGCACAATTAAATATCAGCTATGTTTCTAATCTTCAATACGATAATATCCTAAATGATGTTTGGGGTTATGTGGCTCCCGATAGTACCGAATACGCCTTGGTTGGTGTTGAAAACGGTACTTCTGTTGTTAGCTTAGCCGATCCTGAAAATCCAATGGAGGTAGGTTTCGTACCTGGTGATAATTCTACCTGGAGAGATATAAAAACCTGGGGTTCGACGGCCTATGTAACTTGTGATTCAGGAAATGATGGACTAGTTGTTATTGACCTTAGTAATTTACCAATGTCTATTTCCCACTATGCGGTAACAACTTTACCTGGCGGAGTGCTGAATAGATGTCATAATATTTATATAGATGAGTTTGGCTATGCTTACCTCGCAGGTTGCAATTTAAATAATGGAGGAATGATCATAATGGATTGTTTTTCCAATCCGGGAACTCCTGAGTTTGTAGCAAATGCTCCAAACGAATATTCACATGATGTATATACTCGTGAGAATAAAATGTACTCTTCAGAAATTAATGCTGGGGTATTTACTATTTACGATGTTGAAGATAAGAGTAATATTGTTGCCTTAGGAAGCCAAAGCACTCCCTTTAACTTCACCCATAATTCCTGGCTTTCTGATGATGGCAATTATCTATTTACCACAGACGAAACAGCAAATGCGCCTATTGGCTCCTACGATGTTTCTGACCCTACAGATATTAAGTTCCTAGACTCTTATGCGCCATTTGCAACCTTAGGTGTAGGTGTTATTCCTCATAATGTACACGTATGGCAAAATTGGTTGATTGTATCCTATTATACTGACGGGTGTATTATACTTGATGCTACTTATCCAGACAATCTTGTAGAAGTTGGTAATTTTGATACTTATATTCCAGATAATACCGGTTTTCTTGGTGTTTGGGGAGCTTACCCATTTCTCCCTTCTGGCTTGGTGCTTTGTACTGATATTGGAAATGGCTTATACGTTTTAGAGCCCAACTATGTACAGGCTTGTTATCTACATGGTGATGTTACAGATGCTACAACTGGTGCCGCTATACCAGGAGCTCGCGCAACTTTCTTGACCACTCCTTCCTTTGGAGATACAGATGCTTTGGGTGAATTTAAAACAGGAATTGCTACTTCAGGGACTTATGAAATAGAAGTCTACAAACCAGGCTACTATAGAGAAACCGTAAGCGCAGAAATGGTTAATGGAGAAATTACAACAATAAGCGTACAACTCACTCCAGCAATTCCGTTCACGCTATCTGGAAATGTTGTAGAAGCAGGAACCAACACTCCCCTGCCAAATGTGAATGTTAAAATTTTTAATGGCTTTTACGATTTTGATCTAATTTCAGATGCGGATGGAAACTTCACCTTAGATGATTTCTTCCCTGACAATTATGAAATCATATCTGCAGAATGGGGATACCTTACTACTGGCTTTTCCAAGAACGATCTGGACGAAGACAACCCTGATCTAACAATAGAACTACAAAAAGGATATGAAGATGTTTTCTGTTTTGACTTAGGATGGACCGTTTCTGGAAGTTCTGATACTGGCCCATGGGAAAGGGGTTTGCCAATTGGAGTAGATGGTGGAGGTACTAATATCACTCCATCTGTAGATACTGATGATCTAGGTCCAGATTGCTACGTAACTGGAAATATTAATGATCTTTATCAAGGCGTACTCACAGGTGGTTCCTCTACCCTAAGCTCTCCTATTTTTGATTTGACTACTTATCAAGAACCCATGTTAAACTATAATTACTGGTTTTTGAATTTCAATACCAATTCGTA
>CAZDTI010000350.1:0-9288 GCA_964508085.1 uncultured Saprospiraceae bacterium
GGAAGATTTGAAAATGAGGATGGACTGAAGATAAAGTAAATGACGATTCTTGTTTTTAAGCATGGTAGCATAAATACTACGGTTTTTTATAGGCCATTTTTAATTTTATACTTCATCTGGAAAATACTCATTATGCTAAGGCATAAATCCGTTTTTCCAAACTCGTCTAAAATCAAAACTGCCTCTCTAAAAATACCGAATTACTTATTCTACAATGCTTATTTAGCGTAAAAGTAAAGAATAACTCGTGTAAAGAGGTACTATTCTGTTTGTCGAACAGCGATTCACTTGGCTTTACACGTAGAGTAACCGAAGTGCTTACTGGTGTGGGAGGAGAATTCGTCAACATATTGTTGTAAGGCTGTCTGATTGATTGACTATAGTCTTTTTATCCATTCACCAATTTTATTTAAAGCCACTTTTGAAAATGTTTCCTCATTAAAATACACACTTTCGATTTTAGCATCTTTGCTTACTTGAAAGAAATGATTCACATTTTGTAGTTCTACTATTTCATATTGACGATTGCCTGATTCTTTCAATGTTTTTTCAATAGCATTCAAATTGTAAGTTGATTCTACGGAGTTGTCTTTATCTCCATTTAAAGACAAAATCGGAATTTTTAGTTTTCGTAGATATTCAGTGACATCAAATTGAAGGTAATAGTGATACCAATCGCTAGTGTGATAATTTACCTGACTTATTACATATTCGTCTTGGCCTCCATAGATAGATAATTCTTCTTCATCCATCAAATTGACAAGAAGTTTGAATTTAGATTCTAAGCTGTCTCTTAGCATTTTTTTATCCTTGATAGTTGCCATATCCTCATAAACAGATTTGAAGAAAGGAAAGTCTCTATTATATGTTTCGGGGTGTTCTTTAAGAATTAGGTCTAATGAAACCAGATAAGATCTCAAGTTAGAGCTTCCAGGGGCAGCTAATAATATCAAAAAATTTATAGAAGAATCCATAGTTGCAACAACAGGAGCTATGTTACCTCCTTCACTATGTCCAATTAATCCAATCTTACTGATTGAAACCTCTTTAAAGTCTTTTAAGTATTTGACTGCAGCTAATACATCATAACTATAATCTAAGCTTGTTGCGGGTCGGAAATTCCCTTCCGATTTACCATATCCTCTATCATCATATCTTAATACAACTATCCCTTTTCTAGTCAAATAATCGGCTAAAATTTTGAAAGGTTTATGTCCAAGAATTTCTTCATCTCTATTTTGTGGCCCACTTCCTGAAATCAACACCACCGCTTTTGAAGTTTTCCTTCCTTTTGGAAAAGTAATTGTACCAGCAAATCGTGTACTATCTCTATTGTAAAAATAGATTTCCTTGCTCAGATATGGAACGGGTTCTTTAATAATCTGGGATCTGTTTACTTGTGGATTTCGAGATAAATGTAATGAGTTTGTAAATCCATCTTTTTTGACATTTCCTTCAATTGTATTAACCTCAATATCAAATTTTCCAGCGTACATAAAATCTAATCCATTATGAATAATTTCTATCTCTCCTGAGTTCGTATATGAAATTGAATCGATTGGGATTCTAAATGAATTATGAGACGGAATATCAATATATCCAATAAAAGATTTGTCTGTTTTCCTGATGTCAAATAAAAAATGAAATACCTCCTTGTTAATTGATGTTTTGGAATACCATCGTCCAGAAATGTCTTGCGAATTTAATTCACAGACCATGGTAGAAAATAGTATCATCAAATAGATTCTTTTCATTTTTTCTTTTGATTATCGCCAAAGCGAGAGCGCAATGCCCAAGAGTCTTTAACCCTTTGAACTCTTTCGTAGGTATTGACTCGTAAGTATTTTGTGTGTCTTGAATAGCACCGACTCCTTTCAAAGTTAAGAAATTATTCTGAGACGTTAAAGGCATTCAGAAATCTAGAGAGATGAAATTCTCCTGTCGCGAAAAGTAAATACTCGCGATTAGCAAGTCGCAAGGGCGTGTCGGTTGATCGGCGGTTTGAAGTAAGTGGTTGCCTTTATTTTTTCCAATCAAACAAATTGGAATACGACTACTAATTTCTGCCATGTTCCCAATAGTAATTTCCAAAATAAGTATTGTGGTTTATTAAGAAGGAATAACTAAAATATATAGAAGGGATAGTAATGTGTTAAAAAGCATATTTCGTATTTTTATTATTAATGAAATAAAGGACTAAAGCCAAATTGAATATCCAAGACAACCATGATGATAGTTGATAGACAGGCATAAAAGAAAGGGAAGGTATAAATGCAAATAATAAAATGGTTCGCTGGGTAAGAGAGGAAAACGTCAACGCATAGTTAATGGTCATCCAAGTCCTATGCGCTTTTATGTCTCCATTCAATATTTTCCGCAAAGCTATTAGAAGACTAATAAACCAAATACAGGAAAGGGTGGAAAAACCGATTCTCGTTATCATCCCGCCCATTGCAAATTGGGCAATCAAAAACCCTGTCAAGCTTGAAATGGCTACTGCAATAAAGTAAACATAGCCTAGCTTTTTATGAATCTTAGGTTGACTTTGAACTAGGCGATTAATTAACTGAAACGGTCCTATAAGAATAGCTGTAAGTCCAAAAAAGATATGCGTTAAAAACGACATGCGATACCATAAAGTATCTTTCAATGCCTTGTCTTTGAGTATGCCAGCGTCTTCTTCGCTAAAATAATGAAGGCTCATTACGAGCATACTAACTGCTCCTATCAAGAGGAAGCTAATGAGGAAACGTTTATTTTTCATAGCCACAACCTACTTGATTTTCAAGCTGGTACAAAGCTATGTGGTAGGGATGACAAGGATTTGAGGTGAATGACAAGGATTTGTTTCAGCTGTCAAAGCGCTGGGGTGAGCGACAACTAGTATTTTGCAAAGGCAGCCTTTATGTCGTCAAGGTATTTTCTGGAGACGGGTATGTTTATTTTTTGATCCTTAAACCATAGTTTGAGTCCTTGGGCATTTCCAGTTACCTTGATTATCTGTTTGGTATTGACAAAGTAAGATCGATGGCATCTCATCATGTGATTGTTGGAAGCCAGCTGGTCTTCTAAATTTAAAAGCCCCATTCGGAGAATTGTAGGCTTGTCATTGCTAACAAAAATCTCAATATAATTCCCACTTGATTTAGCAAATAGAAAGGTCATTTCGTCAATGACGAAAGTTTCTTTTTTGATATTTGATTGGATTGTGTATAGACGATCTTCTAATGTTTTAGTATGGTCTATTCTCTGATTAATAAAATTAGATTGCTCAGCAATTCGCTTGTATTTAATAAAGTAGGACAGCAAAACAGAGACGGTGATAGGTATAATCCCGACAGCAATGGTTTGAGTAATAATTTCCAGATAATTAGCCCAACTAAAACTTAAGTTATTTCGAAAATTTACATAGAGCCCATTGAAAGTGGCTATAACAAAGAAAAGAACGATGTAGAAAATTATTTGACTGTAAATCGTCCAACTGCTTTCTTTATAAACATTAGATTTAACCAGCGGCAATAGTGTGTGGGCTGTGAAAAAAACACCAAAGGAAATAAAACCGAAAAAAATTAACTCCGAAAGTGAATAGTCTTGGATGTTTATATTAAACGGTTCAAAAAACCATAGAAAATAAGTGATAAATAATCCAAATACTAATGAAAAGAGGAATCCATTTATTCCTGATGCAGGAATAGGGTAATAAAATGTATGCTTATCACTATTCATTCGTATTTCTTTTTTTGTTTGTCCCTAGCAATTACATAAACGATGTACTTGGTTATAGCAAAAGTCTCACCGTTTAGCCTTTGGTAGCTATGGCCGTTTTGTTTTGTTAGCTCTCGTTTTTATTTTTCAATTCATATTCTTTTAGTATTTTCCACTCTTTACCGATCTCTTGTTCTATTAGGCTGATTTTTGAGATGCGCAATTTTTTTGGCAATTCAGATTTCTGTATCTCTTTGAATTTCATATCATCACAAGTTGAATTCCTTGGATGCATTAGTGTGATATGTGCGTTATGTTTTCTGGGATTTGAATTTTCATTTCGTAATACTAATTCCCTTAATTCTTGAAACTGCTGTTTTTTATCTATAACCGATATTAAAACACCTTTTTCATCCGAAAATCTTTTTAATCCATTTGTTTGCATTTCAAATTTTTGCATTTCAAGATTTTCTAAATTCCTTTGAATGTGACTTAAGTTTTCAATTTCATCTTCTCGACAAAGAGTTATATGACTTTTAATCAATTCGAATTGAATTGGATTAAACCTTCGTCTTATTGACTCAATTGACTTGGAATCAAGTTCATTTAAAAACAATGTTAACTGCTTTCTTTTCATTTTCTGAATAGCATAAATTATTATTTTAATGGTCTCTTACGAACCTTACACTTTTTATAAGTCCATTTTCAATTTGGTATATAGAAACATATTTAGTTTTTTGCTCATTTTCTGTAACGATTTCATGGTTGATAACATGATTGCCATTATCAATTTGATTTATGATCTCTACTGATATTGATTTGTTTTTAAATTTAGGTTTGAAAATTGAAATAATATTCTCTATTCCATTGCCAAGTAGCTTATCGGGATAAGTATATACTTTTATAGTGTCGGAATAGAGTTTTATAAAATCTTCAAAATTATGTTGATTATATAATTCCATTCTCTTGTTAACAATTTGAAGCGGGCTTTGCTGTTCGCTTTTCTCTTGTCCAAAAGCTACATTAGTAAATATAAAAATGGAAAGAATTATTAGACTTGATTTCATTTTTTTGATTTTAAGATTTGAATAAATATTACTTATTGATAATTATTTTCTTAATTGAAATGTTCTTCCGATAACGGCAAGAACAATTTCGCCAATGGCATAGAGCAGATATTTACTACCCTTGTTTTGAGCAAGTAGTTTTTGTCGAATTTTTCTAAAGAATTTTATCATTGGTTTTTTTGTTCTAATGAAGGCTAAAAATGAGCATATGAATCGTAACGAGCTACGATTTCATCTACAGTACTCCTTACCTTTATTTTCTAAGTGCTTTCTTTCTTCCAATAAATTGTACCCATTGTATAAAATTGAATTCAAGATGGTCAAATCTCATCTTTTTTCCTTGAACCTCCATATGTAAATTAGGATAGTAGCGAAGATTAGTTCGTAAAAGACTTGTTCCTGTTCTTGTTACGCGGATGTCCCAACCGAATGTAATACCTAGTGCCAATTTATCCTCGTTATAGTCAGTTCCATTTACGGAGGTTCGCAGGTTTTCATAGGAAAGTATTGGTCCTACAAAAGGCACAAAGCCAAGATAGTTGAAAAGGAATTTAACGGACTCAATTCCAATGGAATGTCTACGGATTTTTATTTCCGAATCGAATCCTTTGTATCGATCACCATAGGTGCGATAGGTAAGATTTAGGTTGGCATCTATGTTATGGAAGTATCGGCCAAAAGAAAGGTCTGGTAAAATGGTGGCAGAATAATCATTATAAAAAAAAGGAAAGTTCTCTTTTAAATAGGAAGATTTAGTCATTTGTAAAGCTGATGAAGGACCTATCGCAAAAAACCACGCACTTAACAAGTTTTGACTTTTCAGCACATCGTAGTTTTTATTGATTTGATCCACTGCTCTTTGTGTTCTCATATATCGGTCAGAATCAATATATCTTAATAAACTCAAATTGAAAGAAACCGGATTCAATTTTACGGCTGCTGTTTCCGTCTGCGAGATGAAATAATTGAATTCATTTTGGTAATTATAATATAAGGAAGCGGAAAAATGCCATTTGTTCGATGTGTAAGTCAATCCAAGTTGTATGGGATAAATAAATCGACTATAGGTTGGAACACCATTATCGCTATTGCTGTCTTTAGATTCCTGCGAAAAGCGAACACGCCTAAAACTGGAGCCTAAAAATGGGCTGAGCTTTTTGGGCTGAAGCTTAATAGGGTAGAGCCGTACCCCCGTTTCCACCCCTTGGCTGACTTCTATTTCGTCAAGCCCATCGGGAATATCTTGCAGGGCTAAAAAAGACAAAGGAAAGGTAACATAGAAGTCTGCATAGCCCCAAAAGTGAATACCTCCGATCGTTAACCTTGGCACTAAGGTACTTCCAAAATCAGTGCTTTGCTTTACTCCATTGATGAATTGCTGTGTAGTACCACCACTTAAAAGATTTAAATCTCCTCCATAGGTCAACCAGGCAAACCGAGTACTTTTATCTAAATAGGCTCGGGTGTACGTACTATCTGTCTGCCCATAAAGATTTGTAGATACGAGAATGTATAAGACCGTAAAGAAGATACTCTGTTTCATTATAGTTAATTGAAAGTAAGGGGTGTAATCTACCAGTAGCCGGTGGAATGTTTTGATTTGTACGGTTGCCGGATTACTAGCTATTGACGTACTATACTTTGTAGTGCCTTGAATGGGCACGAATTCCTTTCAAAGTTAAGGAATTATTCTGAGATGAAGGAGGTGCTCAGAAATCTAGGGAAATGAAAGTTTTCCTATGCGAAAAATAAATAAAATACTCGCGATTAGCAAGTCGAAAGGGCCTGTCGGATGACTGGCGGTTTGAAGTGAGCAGGACTGCAAAAGATGGAATAAACTGCGAACTAAAATCAAAATCACTTCTCGAAAGTATCCGAAAGCTGGGCGCACCGATTTGCATATTCGCGACTCGGTAGTTGGGCTATTGCTTGCAGTCCGATTATTCGATTAGGTGCAGAGCTGTTCTACTGAAGAGAGAGCTGCTGCAACTAACGAATAAATGGTGTCCAACTTAGCCGATAGACTATGGCATGATTACCATGTATACCCAATGCTCTTAATTCCTACAAGATACTATTCCAATCTATTCCAATAAAATGTTTTTGTCATAAGGTATTTTCTGCCAACGAGTTTGATCTTATCAGGAGATTCTAAACTTAAGGTACCATTAATTTCCATCTTCCGTTTTGGACTGTAAATCGTGCCTTCCCATCTGGTATCCTTTTGATTATACTTAAAACTTTTTAGCACCATCTGACCGATATATTCGGCCTTGTCAGATGCTATGATTTTACCAAATAATAGATTTGACTCTTTATAAATTTTGATGACTGAATTATCTAAGTCTTCGGCATGCCATTTTCCGACTACAACATCTTGGCTGAATAATCCGGAATGAAAAAATAAGAGAAAAAAGGTAATTGCTGAAAATGTTTTAAATTTCATAATGTTATTTTGGTTTTAGGTCAAATAAAAGTGGGTTTGTTTTTAGGGTAGATGGGTGATGGGTAGATGGGTGGATGGGCTTCCCACTAACGTGTCCCCCCTTTAGAACTGACGTAAAGAATTGCGAACCAGCCCGACCGAAGTCAGGCGGGCGGGAGAAGGAGAACCCATCCACCCATCCACCCATCTCCAAGAGCCATTAATATTGCTTATCTAAACTAATAATCTTACCATCCGCCAGCTCAATAGTCCGATCACTAGCCGCCGCAAAATCCGTATCATGAGTAACGGCGATAATGGTCTGTCCGAACTCGTCAGTGAGTTGTTTAAAGACATCAAAAACGATCTGCGTATTTTTTCGATCAAGGTTACCCGTCGGTTCATCTCCCATGATGATGGCGGGGTCATTGATCAGGGCCCTTGCGATGGAGACTCTTTGTTGTTGTCCACCACTAAGTTTGGATGCCTGCTTTAGTGCCTGGTCTTTAAGTCCTAGTATTTCCAATTTCTTGAAAGCTTTATGCTCTATTTCTTCATAGCTCAGTTTGCCCAATTTTAGAGCGGGGAGCATTACATTCTTCAGGCAGGTAAATTCAGGAAGCAGATAATGAAATTGAAATACAAATCCAATATTTTGATTTCTCAAACTGGAGGATTGATCGCTGGTTTTACCAGTAACGTCATTGCCAAGTATAGCGAGTTTGCCATCATAACTTGTATCCATTGTACTGAGGATATAAAGTAAGGTAGATTTACCCGAGCCACTCTTTCCAACAAGGGTAAGAAACTCGCCCTTCTTGACGTCGAATGAAATATCATCCAGTACTCTGAATTTTACGGGCTTATGAAAGTACTTACCTACTTTCTCCGTTTGGAGTACGATTTCCGGATATGGATTATGTATTGTATTCATAAATTATTTTCTAAAGATGTCAACAGGATCAACATGAGAAGCACTTCTTGCCGGAAAATAACCAGCCAGGAATGTCATTACAACACCGAGGAAGAAACTCTTCACATAAAGTGGAAATTCAAACGTGATTGGAAAGTAACCCACCGGGCCACCCATGTAAACTTTGGATAAGCCATGAATCAAAATTGAGCCAAAGCCCAATCCTATAATCGTACCTATTACGCCCATGATTAAGGCTTCCAGAATAAAAATTATAATGACGTCTCTACTCGAGAATCCCGTTGCTTTGAGTATCGCAATGTCGTCTATTTTTTGAGAGATGGTAGAGCTTAGAATATTAAAAATAATAAAGCCCGTCAGCAGCAATACAGACATTGACATCGACCCCATCATGGTGTCTCTTGTTTTATTTGTACTTACAATATCTGCGTTGGATGTTTTCCAATCCTCTACCGCATATGGGGTGATTTCGCCAACCAGCTTTTTAAATAAATCGGTGTTCTCAGAATCTGTGGTATTGGCATAGATGGTATTAACAAAGGAGGGCCCTTCCTTTAAAAATTGCTGCGCTGTAGATAGATTTACATAAGATCGGGTATCATCTATTGCCTTAATACCAAACTCAATAATCCCAACGATACGCAGTACTTTTTTTACCCCTTGTGAAGAGGTCATACTAATATTATTTCCAAGATTGAGATTTAATTTCTCCGCTATCCCACTGCCAATTATAACCCCATTTAAGTTGGACTGTAAATCTCTGATGTTCCCTGCTACCATATTATCTTCCGTCTGAAACATACTATTGTACTCATTCATATTTACGCCTATTCCGGAGCCTTTTACTTCTGTAGACCCACGATTATAAAAAACGGAATAGTCTATTTGAGCAATAGCATTTGTAATGTAAGGTTCATTTTTTACGGAGGCTAATAACGCATCAGGATTAACCAATGTCTTGGAAGAAGAGGTAATTTGGGGATTAACTATAATATTGACTTTCTTTGGACTGGACACTTCCAGCGGCTGACTTATCGAGTCGTCTTTATAGATTTTGAGATGGGCACTGCTTTGAAAAATGGCATCTAAGGAGAACCGTGTGAATCCAGCATCTAGCGAATTCATAAACAAAAAAATGGCTACGCCTAAGGCCACTC
>CAZDTI010000351.1:0-9225 GCA_964508085.1 uncultured Saprospiraceae bacterium
TTTAAATTATTTTAAGTGGAAAATATACTCCTAATTATCACTTGTATTTTCTTTGGATTTATATTGAAGAGTACTCCTTTTTTCGATAAGCAAAGCAGTACGGTATTGAATAGACTAATTATTTATTTCTTCATTCCATTAATTGCTTTATATCAGGTACCAAAAATTGAATTTTCCCCAGCTTTGATATGGTTGACGATTTGTCCGTTTATTGTTTTCTTTTTTAGTTTTTTGTTTTTTCAAGGAATAAGCAAATTAACAAAGATGGAACGGAAGACAAAAGCTGCCTTAATTTTGACTTCAGGAATCAGTAGTACTTCTTTCGTTGGCTTTCCTATTTTTGAATTACTTTATGGCGAAGTGGGGCTGGCTTATGGTGTGTTGATGAGCCTAGGAGGAACAATTTTAGTTTTTAACACATTAGGTATTTCAACGCTATTTTATTTTACGGAAGACAATGTTAACTTCCTTGGTTTGATAAAAAAGGTACTTCGATTCCTTCCATTTATAGCATTCCTTGTAGGAGTTTCTTTAAACTTTTTAGATGTTGTGTATCCGAAGGTAATCGATGGATTACTAGCTCGGTTAACCAGTCCCTTTTCCGTCATAGCTCTTATTACTATTGGAATGCAAATCGACTTTAGAATACCTCAAAAAACAGTCAAGAACTTAATCTTAGGGCAATTTTTCAAATTGATACTGGCCCCATTACTCATTTATTTATTGATATGGTGGTATTTTGATATTCAAGATCTTGTTGGTAGAATATGTGTTCTAGGTGCAGCCATTGGATCAATGAACGCTATGTCTATTTTGACCGCAGAAAAAAACCTGAACCCTGATCTATCAATACTTATGCCTGCGGTAGGAATTCCCATTTCTGTTCCAATCCTTTTCATTATTGATCAACTATTAAAATGAAACTTACTACCAAAACATTGTTCGGACTTTTAGGCCCCACATTATTCCTTTTAATTCTCTTCTTCTTTAACCCAATCGGTTTATCTAAGCAGGCCAATGCCGTATTAGCTTGCACCGCATGGATTGCTGTTTGGTGGGTTTTTGAAGTTACTAACATTAGTGTAACCGCATTGTTACCTATTGTTCTTTTTCCGCTCTCAGGTGCTTTGGATTTAAAATTCACCACCGCTGCCTATGGCCATAAATATATCTTTTTATATATGGGTGGTTTTATTTTAGCGATAGCTATTGAAAAATGGAATTTACATAAACGCATTTCTTTAAGCATCATAAAAATCATAGGAACTGGAATCTCTAAAATCATTCTTGGTTTTATGTTAGCTACTGCCTTTATGTCCATGTGGATTTCAAACACAGCGACCTCCGTAATGATGTTACCTATTGGTCTTGCCATAATTTCTCAATTAAAAGACCACCCAGATACAGAAGAAGATGAAAATGAGATTTTTGGCAAAGCATTAATGTTAGCCATTGCTTATTCCGCCTCTATCGGAGGGATGGCTACACTTGTTGGCACCCCTCCAAATTTAGTCTTTGCTGGTGTAGTTAAAGAAACTTTTGGTGTCGAGATCAGCTTTGCCCAGTGGATGTCCTTTGGACTTCCCATATCAATCCTATTGCTTGCTATTTGCTGGGTCTATTTGACCAAATTTGCTTTTAAATTTCAAGTGGAGGAATTCCCCGGAGGGAAAAACGAAATTTTAAGACAACTGCGTAGCTTAGGCAAAATGTCTTATGAAGAAAAAATAGTACTGGTGGTTTTTATATGCACCGCATCGCTCTGGATATTCAGATCGCTATTGCAAAAATACATTCCCCAATTAGACGATACTATAATAGCCGTGATGGCTGGACTCTCTCTATTTTTACTGCCATCTTCCAAAAGCAAAGAACCCATCCTAACTTGGAAAGAGGCGGTAAAAATGCCTTGGGGAATTATGATCTTATTCGGCGGAGGAATGGCTCTGGCCACCGCATTTCAACAAAGTGGTTTAGCCGCCTGGATAGGAGAGCAATTTAATTTATTGGAATTCTTACCCGTATTTTTACTTATTTTCATCCTCATCACCTGCGTTAATTTCCTAACTGAAATCACCTCCAACCTGGCAACGACTGCCATGCTTTTACCCATCCTGGCGCCTATTGCACTGTCCATAGATTTGCATCCTTACGTGCTTATGGTTGCCGCAACTGTAGCAGCTTCCTGTGCATTTATGTTACCTGTAGCAACACCTCCCAATGCTGTAGTTTTTGGTTCAGGATATTTAAAAATATCCGACATGATAAAAACAGGAATTTGGCTCAATGTCATTTCGATCTTTATACTTTCTTTGTTTGTATTTTTTGTGCTCAGCAACCTATGGGGAATAGATCCTTACACCTTTCCTGTTGATTTTAAAAAATAAAAAATGAAGATCAAGAAGTTTTATTTCCCGGCAAATAGCGCACAGTAGAACTGACCCCTCCCTTTTCCAAATCAATAATCCGAAAAGCAATTCGGTGATGATCAACAGAAAATGCATCTAGGCTTTGCCCGATTTGAAAAAAACAAGAGGGAGTAATCATTAACGTTACATTATTACGCACCAGCGTTTTCTCTACATGATAGTGGCCGGTAAAAATGCTGATCTGATTTGGAAATTCTTCGAACAGGTCTTGCAGCTCTTCCATGTCCCGAAAGGCATGATTGTTATCCATGTATGGAACACCGGACACAAAAGGAGGGTGGTGCATGAAGATAAGCAGGTTGGTCTGACAAATTTTTAATTGTCGCTGCAACCATTTTTTTTGGTTCTTAGAAAGTTCGCCAGGGGCGGAGTCTAAAAATAGACAAGGTTCCTTACTCCATTTTTTCGCAAAATATAACTCGTCATCATTTACTAAATGTGTCAGTTCAAAGACCTCTGCCATTAAAAGGGAGTCGTCATGATTTCCCGGGATTACTTCGTAGGGAAAAGGAAGCTCATCCAATTGCGCTTTGATCCAGCGGTATATCTTTTCGTCACCGTCTTTATAACAGAGATCACCAGATACAACCAACTGATCCGGTTGTTCTAAAACGATAGCTTCTAAGACCTCTAGGAAGTTTTTGCGAACATCAATTCCAAATGGACATTCCCCAGGTTGGTCAATATGTAAATCGGTGATTTGGATAAACTTCATATGACAAATATAGGCATAGTGTTTGACTCTGTAAATTAACTCAATTACTTCTCTACTACAAATAATCCTACATCCCAAACAACCTCAATAGAAAAATTGGACTTTGGTTACAAAACCAAATATCCCGAAAACCCTGTAATCCTTGAACATTTATATCTCTGGAAGCTCCGAATGTTAATCATCTCGGGGCTTTCTTAGTTTATAAAAACTTTTACAACTTCAAGTGCAACCAGTCCGTACCGGAACGGACTGGTTGAAGTTGAAAAAGGGATTAGATATACCCACCCTCCTTATCACCCTCATCTCCCCCATAAACCGTATATTTGCACTGAACAAACAAACGTACATGTATAAAGGAAAAAAAGTAATCGTTGTATTACCTGCTTATAATGCGGCACTCACCTTAGAGAAAACCTATCAAGAAATCCCTTTTGACTTAGTCGACGAAGTAATTCTTTGTGATGATGCCAGCAGCGATAACACTTCTGCGCTCGCTAAGAAAATCGGTATTCAACATGTGATTACGCATGAAAAAAACAAAGGTTATGGGGGGAATCAAAAATCGTTATATAACAAGGCTCTTGAATTAGGTGGTGATATTGTTATCATGCTTCACCCCGATTATCAATATACACCTAAGTTGATTCCGGCCATGGTCAATATTATTGGAGATGATTTGTATCCTGTTGTATTGGGTTCCAGGATTTTGGGAAAAGGAGCTTTAGCTGGAGGAATGCCACTCTACAAGTATTTCGCAAACCGGATGCTAACCTTTACACAAAATTTATTAGTCAATTACAAGCTTTCAGAATATCATACGGGGTATCGTGCATTCAGTAAAGAAGTTTTGAATGGCATCAATTTCAATGAAAACTCAGATGATTTTGTTTTTGATAATGAAATGCTTTCGCAAATCATCTATGGTGGGTTTCACATTGCGGAGGTCACTTGCCCAACAAAGTATTTCGAGGAGGCTTCTTCCATCAACTTCCGACGCAGTGCCATTTATGGACTGGGCGTACTAAGAGTATCAATGGGACACTTTCTGCAAAGAATAGGTTTGGTTTCTTCCAAGATGTACCGGAAGAAATAAGTATATCTAGTCCTTTTGGAGAACTAAAAAAACTTTACGTGCAATGAAAATGGCTGCCAGTATTAATGTGTATGTGAGTGTTGCTGTCATAAATATTCTGCTGCGAAGATAGTTATATTCTTCAGAACAGAGGATAAACGCTTTGCTTTTCCCAAATGTGGCTTCTTAACATCAGATCTTTTGTCCAATAGCTTCCAATTTTTAAGTATGAAATTACAACGCGTTAAAAACCTTCTAGACGAGTATGTTGAACAGTACAACCAAATTGAATTCATAGCAGACGATCCGATCAGTATTCCTCATCGGTTTCAAAAACCACAGGACATTGAAATTTCCGGCTTCTGGGTAGCCATGCTCGCCTGGGGGCAACGGGTAACCATCATCAACAAAGCCAACGAATTGATGGAACTAATGGATAACGCCCCTCACGACTTTATTGTCAATCATCAGGAAAAAGATCGAAAAGCTTTTTTACAATTTAAACACCGAACCTTTCAAGCCACAGATACTTTATATTTTTTAGAGTTTCTTCAAAACCATTACAAAAATCATGATTCGCTAGAGTCTGCTTTTACCAAGCATATGCTTCCAACTGATGCCACGACGGAAAATGCGTTAATTGGCTTTCATGACTATTTTTTTTCACTTCCTGATTTTCCCAATCGTACTCGTAAGCATGTTGCTACACCTGCCCGGAAGTCTTCTTGTAAAAGATTAAATATGTTTCTACGATGGATGGTCCGAAAGGACAAAAGAAAAGTCGATTTCGGTTTGTGGACGACGATCAAACCTGCTCAGTTGATGATCCCTTTAGATGTGCACGTCGCTCGGGTCGCAAGTTCTTTGGGTATATTAAAACGCCAACAAAGGGATTGGCGCGCGGTAGCTGAACTAACCAATGTGCTAAGGGAATTTGATGCTAAGGATCCCGTAAAATACGACTTCGCTTTATTCGGCCACGGTGTTCTGGAAAAGAAGAACGGCATCCTGTAATCAAACAGAATGCCGCTATGAAATATCTTATAGTTTAGGAATTATTCTTCAAATCTCAATTCTTGTATCAGATGCTTACCTCCCTCTACTTTCATATAGATGTATACCCTAAATTTCCCGTTCTTGGTGGTAAGGTTACCAATACTGTACTGACCTTGCTGACCTTTTGAAGTTCCTTGATGTAGTTGAGCATATCCACTAGGAGCGTTTTGCTTGAAAAAAGAATCAATTTCTTTTTTTGCTGCTTGCTTACTAAGAATATCTACATCACTTAAAATCGTCAACTCTATATCTGCATCAAAATACTGAGATAAAGCTGAAGCATCACCAGTTTTCATTGCTTTAGAAATACCATCCAGATTTTCATCGGTGGTCCAAAACAAAGAGCTGGTCGCTAAAAGAACAATCATTAAATGTTTCATGATATTATATTTTGTGATTCTTCTGGTAAAAAGTAATTTCTGCTGTTACTAAGTACTTATTCCATACTTATGCCAGAATTCTTATTATAAATCTACTGCTTAATAAACGGATAAACAAATAACTTCGTTTGTGCAGCTTGTAATTGTATTCAAAATTTAGCATTTTAGCTAAAATTATGTTAAATTAAATTTCGTTATCCACTGATAATCAGGTATTTAAAAAATAAAAATACTCTTTTGTATGCTTTTTTACCGATTAACGTTAACAGTTTAATTTTCTGTTAATACATCTTATTCGCCTCTAACTAATCCCTATTCTTAAAACGAAGGAAAAAAGGAAAAGTCACGACTAAATTGTTAAGAATAGATTTTTCAATATTAAGGTTTCAAGAACTCAATTAGACAAGTACACTTTATTCTTAAATTGTATTATTTTCGCTCCCATGAAATCGAACAAATCAATACTGGTTATTTTAGATGGTTGGGGACATGGTTCTGACCCCGAAGTAAGCGCCCTTGCAAAAGCACAAACTCCTTTCATGGATAGTCTTTATTCAAAGTTTCCCAATTCCGAATTGGTAACGTATGGAGAAGAAGTCGGACTTCCGGAAGGGCAAATGGGGAACTCTGAAGTAGGCCATCTGAATATTGGAGCCGGGCGAGTAGTCTACCAAGATTTAGCTAGAATTAACAAAGCCGTCAAGGAAAAAACACTTGAAAAAAACGAGCAGTTATTAGCAGCCTTAACTTATGCCAAAGAGAACGACAAGGCCATACATTTACTTGGTTTAGTCTCAGACGGAGGCGTTCATTCTCATATTAACCACTTAAAGGCCTTATGTGATATAATTTCCAACAATAAAATTACAAACACTTATATCCACGCTTTTATGGACGGAAGAGACACCGATCCAAAAGGTGGTCTTGGTTATTTACAAAACCTCCAACAACATATTGAGGGGAGTTCGGTAAAAATTGCATCAATTATAGGTCGCTATTATGCCATGGATCGGGACCAACGTTGGGAACGGATAAAATTAGCCTATGATCTTTTAGTTCATAGAAAAGGTGCGGTGAGCCAGGATTGGGGTTCAGCAATTAAAGCCAGCTATGCGACTGATGTAACTGATGAATTCTTACAACCCCTGGTTTGTTCAGATGAACACAGGAATATTTATCCAGGAATCAAAGAAGGAGACGTTGTTCTCTTTTATAATTACAGAACGGATCGCCCTCGACAACTAACACAAGCACTTTCACAAAAAGATTTTCCTGATTTCGACATGCAAAAACTACCATTGTATTTTGTTACGATGAACAATTATGATAAAACGTTCGAAAACGTTCATCTTTTATTTGAGAAGGATGATTTAAAGGAAACCTTAGGAGAAGTATTATCAAAAGCAGGGAAAACGCAAGTTAGAATTGCGGAAACGGAGAAATATCCTCATGTCACCTTTTTCTTCTCGGGTGGAAGAGAAGCTCCTTTTGAGGGAGAACGTAGATTGCTTGTTCCTTCTCCCAAGGTAGCGACTTATGATTTAAAGCCGGAAATGAGTGCGGAAGAAATAACGGAATCCATCACTACTGATATTGAAACCAATGCGCCTGATTTCATTTGTCTTAATTATGCAAATACGGATATGGTTGGACATACTGGTGATTTTACTGCAGCAATGAAGGCAGCTGAAAAAGTAGATAATTGTTTAGAACGCTTAATTCGTACTGCTCTAAGTGCAGATTACACTGCGATTATTATTGCTGACCATGGAAATTCTGACTTTATGATAAATGAAGATGGCTCTCCGCACACTGCCCATACGCTTAATCCGGTTCCTTGTATCTACGTTTCAAACAATCCAGAGAATGTATTGTTAAAAAAGGGAAAACTTGCCGATGTTGCTCCAACTATTTTAGAAGTTTTGGGGGTCCAAGCACCAGCAAGTATGACAGGCGAATCATTGATTATGTCCACAAAAAAGTAAACTTTTGAAAAACAATCTTTTTTTTGCAATTCTACTAGGTATCTGTCTTAACCTTCTTGGCTGTGCTCCTTCTGAAGAAAGGAAATCACAGTCAATGGAAGATACGGAGTCTTACTTTTTCAATTTAGAGTGTTACATCAAAAAAGAATTAGATAAATTGCCTTCTACAGGCGAAGTCAAAAAAATAGTGGAAATCAACGGTCATAAGGAAGAGCAATACATTTCAAATCTGAATTTCGCTAAAGAACTCGCTAGTTTTTCAGATGCTGATATAAACCGTTTGGCCTGGATAGACAAATATCAGGTAGATTCGATTTTTAACGCCGAGGAAGAGTTATTAGAAATCAAGCATATAGCTTTAGATGAAGAAATGAAAACCCAATTCCTTTCCATTTCTTTTCAAAATGAGTTAGTAGATAGTGTTTTTATCCGAAATCAAGTAAATGGTTTTGCAACTAAGAATACGAAAGAGATGCTCTATGTGGCAAATACAGGATACAGCATTAAAAGTAATCAGCAAACGCTAATCGGTTCGGCAAAACATATTTCTGTTGAAGTAAGCTTTAGTAATAACGAATAAAAGTTCTTAATCTTAATCCTTTACAATTTCTCCTACCTCGTTGTACAAAGCGACAACAACTCTTCTGTTATATTTTCTTCCAAGTGGAGAGTCTTTTGTTTCTTTTTGATTCGTTTGCAGAGGAGTAGATTCTCCAAAAACTTTAACTGTTATACGCTGAGAAGAGATACCTCTTGCTATAAGATAGTTACGAGCAGTTCTTGCTCTTCTTTTTGATAAATTAACATTGTATTCTGCCGAGCCTTTCGAATCAGTATGTCCCTGTACCAATACTCTTATGCTTTTGTCCTTTTTCATTGCATTGTAGATCCTGTTTAGTTCAATCTTAGAATCTCGATTCAAAGAAGACCTGTCAAAATCAAAAAACAATGTTCTCATTTGAAGTTCTTCTATAGAAGAACTTGAAAATGTTCGTGTTTTTGTAATGTAAGGACATGGAAAACCACAAATTTCTTTCTGCTGCATCATATCCACCACCTGAGCGTTTGTAAATCCGCGCGCTTTCACTTGCTTACAAATTCGTTCTGCTTGTGCACGAGTATAATATTCCTTTCCAAGATAATATCTATAAATATTATTCTGGTCCTGATTTACATATACATCCATAAAAATGAAATGGGTAAAAGGCACTCTGTTGACAAACGCAGCCAATTGGATTTTAAAATCCTGAGCAATTGAAGCCGTAACAAAAGAGAAAAGTAGACATGCAACTAAGATGCCTCTAAATAAAATTTGAGCCATTTTTCGAAGTTTTGGGAATTGTGTGTAGTATAGTATTTTAAAAAGGGGTCTCTAAACTTTCGTAAATATATAAACTATTTTGAATATATCAACAAATCGTAGGAAGGAAGAATAAATAAATATGATTTTTTTATCAAGTATAATCAATAAGATTTAGTTACTTTGAGAATAGGCTCTATCTAAGTTAGTAGATCTTACTATAGTCATTAAATAAAAAAAGGTTCGCTGCAAATGAATGCAACGAACCAATTTATGTTGAGTTGGCGG
>CAZDTI010000352.1:0-9224 GCA_964508085.1 uncultured Saprospiraceae bacterium
AGACCGAATTTACATAATTTTTTTTATTAAAACATTTTTGTCCAATTACTTAATATCAAAATAAATTAATAGAAATTTGATTACCTTACCTCAAGATTACATTAGGAACTTGCTATATTCAAGGAAGTGTGCTTAATGTTATTCTCTTTTCAATTAATCTTCTTAAAGAATGAACAATGAAGTCCTCTTCGGCTAATAGAAAAAACATTTTACACAAATCTACAATTTATTATTGGGCTCTGTTTTTAATAGCCATCATGTTGCCTATCTCTTCAAAAGCTCAAATCTATACCTATATCTCCACTGATAATCCACAAGCTATTCCCCCAGATGGTTCCGGTGGGTTCAATTGTGTAGATGGTCCAACTATTTCTGAAATTAATGTCCCCATATCTGGATCAATTGGTAGTATTTATACCCTTGACAATGTAATTGTTAACATTACGCATTCAGCTAATATGGATTTGGAAATTACTTTGATCTCCCCAATGGGAACCATGTGGAATTTATCAAATGCTAATGGCACTTTTTTATCTGATAATTATGAATATACCGTTTTTGAAGATGGAAATCCTTCTATAACCACTGGAATAAGTCCATTTAGAGGTCATTTTGAAGCGCAGGATGGTCCTTTAAATGTTGGCTTTAGTGGAGAAAGTATAATGGGTAATTGGCAGTTGAGTATTTGTGATAATGGTGGTGGTGATGAAGGTAGTTTATTAAATTATAGCATTGCTTTTAGGAAAAATAACGATACGAAAGAAGGAAGCATTGAGGTTGATCCAATGGAGTCTTGTAGAAGTTATGATGGCAATCTTAACGGATCTTCGCCATCTGCTCCTCAACCCCCAGATTGTGGAACTAGCTTATTAGAACGGGGAGATGTTTGGTACTCTTTTGTGGCAACCTCCAACCCGGTTACAGTGAAAGTCGTCAGTTCACCTGGAATGACAGCCGCAATAGGTGTTTTTTCTGATACAGATGATTTATTGTTATGTGAGGCGGGGACAAATCAGGGTGACATCGTATCGATAGTATTGACACCAGGGGTCACTATAGGTTATAATGAAGGAGAAACGTACTTCATCCGAACATATGATGTTTCAGAAATGCTAACAACTACTTATTTTACATTTTACCTTTATGAAGACGAGTGTCCAGAATTTGTCAATCTACCAAATGAAGGATTTCATGTAGCTAACGCTGAATTTACTGACGAATCTGGTTGGACACATTATACGGAACAAGATTCGATGAATACATTCTTATTATTTTCAATTCATAGGGAGGGGCGCAATATTGGTCAGATAGGAGACGGGCTATTTGAAGTCGTAATTCAGCGTGATTCGAATGTTTACGATGTAACTTCTGCTCCATATGCAAACCAATCCAATGTAGAATATCTCGCATCTGGGTATTATTGGAAAGTCCGTCCTAAGTATGAATTAGGGATTGATTTATTGAACCCTTTTACAATCAAATCCTATTATGTCTCAGAGGAGTATGAAGCAATGAGGAATAGTTATCCAGAGTTAGGTGACAATGGACACGATATGTTAACTCATTACAAAATAGATGGTCCGCTCAATCCGGATCCATCGGCGACCATGCATAGTGATATTCCTGACTCAGAAATTCATTTCTTTGAAAATGGTCCAGAGGTAGGGGACAATTTTTTTACTGTTGAATCTTTCATATCAGGCTCGGACTATATAGGTCAAATGTGTATTATCCTTTTCTCTGGTGGTGGATTTTTAGTAGAAAAAAGCACAGTAGGAGTGACAGCTCCGACTGTAAAACTATCTGACTTGGTTCTTTCTCCGATTCCAGCGCATGATGTACTAAAGGTTACTTTTAATTCTAACTTATTCGGAGAAGGAAAGTTGTTGGTATATAGTAGTATCGGAAAACGATATGATGAAAAGAAATGGAACTACCAGATAGGGAATAATGAATTGGTGCTATCTATTAACGATTTGCCCGAGGGCCTATATTATATTAATTTTTTTGATGGAGATAATAAGTTTTTAACCACTAAAAAATTTATCAAATTAATAGACTAAATTATAGGCATTTACTCCGCAGCTTTAACTCTAGTGTATTTAATTCCCTTTAAGTTGATAACATATTCCTGTAAAGTGGGTGGTAAGTTAGTCACTGCAGTATTAATATATTGTTCAATCGAATCGTTAGAATATTTTGTTTTTAAATAGTCTAACTGTGTTAGTATATTGCTTTGATCAGCTTTCATTTTTAAACTATAAGCTAGTGCTTTTATTAACCAATCAATAGCTAGTTTTGGATTTGGTTGCTCTAAGTCCTGATAAAGTTGTCCGATTGCTAAACAAACATTAATAATACCAGGTACATAATCGCATTTATAACATTTCTCTAAACTTCTCTTAAAGTATAATAAGGCCTCCTGTTCGTCTCCTAGTTTTGCTTTGACTAAACCTATTCCATGCAATGCAGATGCAATTCCAAATTCATAATTAATTTTTTGATTAAGAGTCAATGATTTTTCAAAATTGGCATGAGCGTCATGATACATTCCAAGAAACAGTTGAATTTTGCTAATATTATTATACAAGACTCCCATTCGAGATAAAGAGCCTATTTGTCTTTCCACAACAAGGCACCTTTCAAAATTTAAGAGGGCTTCCTCGTGTTTTGAAGAGTCATTGTTTTTAATACCTAGGTAATATAAAATAACCGCTATATTGTTAGCTACGTTAGCTGTATTAATTTTAGCTCCTAATTTGTGATAAATTAAGTAGCTTTCTTGGTAATATTTTAAAGACAGGGTAAATTTCTTTTTTAATCTATTTATTTTTCCTAACAATGTAATGACATCTGTCCTTCCGAACTCATCACGTTGTTCTTCTGCGATCTTTAAAGCCTCAATAGCTTTTTCGTTGGCTGAGTCAATTTCACCAAGACCCAATTCAAGACTGGCAAGATGGGTCAATGCGGTAACCTCTGTTTTTTTATCTAAAATAGATTTAGCAGCTTCGATACATTGTAGGAATGATATTCTTGCATCCTGTTGCCTAGATAGCGCTTCGTAAATAGTACCTTGAACATCTAGTGCAATCGTTTTTACAAGTGTTATTTCATTAGAATTGTTAAAAATCAAAACTTTTTGGATATGCTCGTTAGCGAGTTTAAATTTATTTTCTAGTAAAAAAATCTGAGCTTTAAATAAATTGAATACCGGCTGATCAATTTTATTTTTATTAAGAGATTCAATAATATCTCTAAGGATCAATATTTGTCCATTAGCAATAAATAAATTACCATTTTCTGTTATGCTCTGCCCCAACTCATCCCATTGTTGGCTTTTGCTTAAGTGGTAAATTATATTTTCTTCCAGTCCTATTTCAAATTCTTCACTTCTTTGATCTCGGAAATAATTGGCAGCTCTTTTATGAATGTCTTCTGGTTGTTCCAATCGAGAAATACAGAGTTCTCTAATTAGTGGGGGACTATCATATAAATCTCCTTGTCGACGAATAAGTAGTTTTTCAAAAAGAAGAAAAAGGTGGAATTTTAAATTGCTTCCATCATAAATTGCTTCAATAGCCTCTAATGGTACTTTGTGTCTATAGATTGAAAATCGAATTAACAACTCTTTTTCCTCATCACTTGTGTTCTCATTGTCAAGTACTTCCAAAAGAAGTCGTTGGCTAAATTCATCTACTTTTTTATGCCTAATATAATTTTCGCTACTAATAGATTTTAAAATGCTATTGGAAGATTCACCAAAATTTAATAATTGAATACCTAATTCTATAGATAGAGGATGGCCCTCTACTAAATTACATAATTGGTATAAGTCTTCATCTTGAATGCCTTTTAAACTTTGGTTCTGATTTCGAATGTTAAAGGCAAAGTCAATGGCATGGTTTCCCAATCCTTCAAGATGAATAGTAAGCCCCGGATTAAGTCCATCCGATATATATCGAGTAATAATAATAACCCTTGATGTATCAATGCTTAGTTGCTTTAAAAAGCGTATGTATGTTGGGTCTTGATTTTTATGGAAGTCCTCAAAGAATAATACCTTTTGATCATTGTCAAGCAAGTTCTCTAGATTTTTGAACTTTTGAAATTCATCCGTTAGACCCAGTTTCAATATATCACCATAGCCTGCTTGTTGAACCATAATGTCAAAACTGGTCCTGGGGTTGATCCAAAGTATATTCTTTTTATTAGGAATAAATTTTTGAATACATGCTAATGCAAATTCAGTTTTTCCAACTCCACCAAGACCTTGAATAGTGATAATAGAGGTTTCTGAGAAAGCCCTGTTGAATTGTTCCAACTCTTTATTTCTACCGAAGAACTTAGCCGATGAAATGGGAATTCGATTGAGAAGATTTTTTAGAGGATTAAGACCTTGAGATTGATCAGGCAAGTCTTTTAATTTAGCTATTATCTTTGTTAAGCTAAAAACAACATTATTCACAATTACACTGCCTTGTTCTTGAGTAATGACTCCCAGCCCCACTTGTCTGTCAGCGATCTTGACTCTAGATTCTAAAGTAATGACTTCACTAATAATTTCAATTTCACCTTGTTTTTGGAAATAGCAGACCATTTCTTCAAGAACGTTTAACGCCCTTCCGTCACCTAGCATTCTTTGCCATTTAACTTTAATATTTTTCACTTCCATTTTTCTCTTTCTGAGGAACACATTGATTAAGATTTAAATATCAATTAATGTCAGGTTGTTTAGAATTGACTACCAATAGATTGTCTAAAAAACAACTAGTAGTCATTTAGAATAGTTAACCCTTCCAATAAAATTTTAATGTTTTCTCAAAAAAAGGATGAGGATAGGAGACTTATGTTAAAAAGAGTCTCTATAAAGCAGGTAATCAAATTATTATGAAAATAAATATGACCACCGGCTTAAGTAGTGTCCAGAAACTGAGTTTACAATAAGTTAAAAAGAAAATTTTCTTTAGTTGAGACAAAAAACCAGCCCGAAAGACTTCGGTTGGGCGGGCGCAGGCGATGCCTTAGCATCGACGAGTATTTTTAACGAAGAATAAAGGAAATCTTTAATTTAATTTATTGGTCAATTTAATTCTGAACATTACTTATATATTCAGCCTTGATGAATATAGGATTTAATTTTTAATTAAGCAACTTACGACTCAGGTATTTTTTTATTCAATTACCATTGCTTAAATACTTCTGCTAGGTGTAATTTATCTATTATTTGGTGAGATCATTCAAAATTGTAGATACTATCCAATTCCGATTAATAATTATTGCTTACCACCTATGTGTATTGAGATAAATAGCTTATTTTCAATGTATCTCCTAAATCTTTCGACCGAGTTCCTACCTTTACTGATTATTATTTCTAAATATTAATTTATTCTACATCTATGAAAATCCCCGATAAAAACCAACCTTTCCCCTTAGCAAGCTACAATAGATTGTGCTTTTTAAAAAACATCATCAAGAATCCCAACATTATTGTTGGCGATTATACTTACTACGATGATTTTGAAGACGTTCAAAACTTTGAGCGGAATGTAAAATATCATTTTGATTTTGTTGGAGATCAACTTATTATCGGTAAATTCTGTATGATCGCCTCAGATGTTACCTTTATCATGAATGGTGCAAATCATTTGTCAGAGGCCATTACTTCTTATCCATTTGCCATTTTTGGAGAGGACTGGTCAAATGCAATGGAGGGGAAAAGCTATCCGAATAAGGGGAATACGGTCATCGGAAATGATGTATGGATTGGATATAATGCGACCATATTGCCAGGAGTGACCATTGGAGATGGAGCAATTATAGCTACAAATTCAACAGTTACCAAAGATGTTCCGCCTTATACTATTGTTGGAGGGAACCCTGCAAAAACAATTCGGAAACGCTTTTCTGAAGAGCAGATTCTGTTTTTGTTAAAGTTGGAATGGTGGAATTGGCCGCTCGAAAAAATCACTAAAAATGTACAATTATTGACAGCTGGAAGTCTTGAAGCCTTAGAAAATATTGATGATTGAATCGAGATACATTTTTTATTATTGTCGTAATCACATCATTCTAAAGGTATAGACAAGGATAAATTTTGTAAAAATGCTTAAATTGCAGTCGAAACAATCATAAGGGACTGCCGTATGATTTTATATTTGGTAATTTTTTGATTTTATAAAATTTATCTTCCTGATGAAAAACGTACTACTTCCCCTGGTTCTCTTGATGTTTGTGAGTGGATGTACAAGACAATCTTATTTGTCCCCTGCTATTCAATACATGCGAGGAGGTGATGGTCATTTGGCGATTTTACCTTTTGAAGTAACGAATTGGGTGGAGAAAATTCCAAAAGGAGCAACCTTGGAGTCCTTGAAAAAAGCCGAGAAGGATGATGCTTACGTTATGCAAAGAGATTTGTATCGCTATTGTATCCGGGAAATGAGCCGTCAGGAAAATATCGTTCAAATCCAACACATCAATTACACCAATGATTTGCTGAAAGCGAAAGGAATAACCTATGAAGATTTAAAAGGAATTCCAAAAGAGGAATTAGCGAGAATTTTGGATGTTGATGCCGTTATTTCTAGCAATGTAAATCAGATCATTACCAACAGGTCGGGTTTCATGATTCGTAGAGTAATGAATGGGGTGTGGGGAACTCGAAATCAAGTAGAGGCGACTTTTGCCATACACCAAAAAAGCGACGGAAAAATGCTTTGGAAATATGACTATGGACTGTCAATAGCGGGAGAAGACTCTGTTAATGAAGTCTCTAAAGCGATTCTTAGATCCGTCTCTAAAGTCGTAATCGAAGTAAATCGATAGTTTTAGAATTTAAGAAAAGGGTAGAGGAAGAATAGAATGGTTGATAAAGTTGTGGTGGTAGAAAAGGGCTTTCCTCACTCTTAATATAAGAAATAAGAGAAGCCCTCATCGGTGATTATCTACCTATCTATATCTAATATCTATAAGTGTAATAATTTCTTACGATCCAACAAAGTATCTTCGCTTTCCACTCGATCTTCATCTGGAACACAGCAATCCACTGGACATACTGCTGCACATTGTGGCTCTTCATGAAAGCCCTTACATTCTGTACACTTATCTGGAACGATAAAATAGTAATCGTCTGATACTGGTGCATTGGAGTCGTCAGCGTCTACTTCTTTCTTTCCTTCCAGTATGAAAATTCCTTTCACAGTAGTTCCATCGGAAACGGCCCATTCTACACCGCCTTCATAGATCGCAGTATTTGGACATTCTGGTTCACAGGCCCCACAATTGATACATTCATCTGTTATTCTGATTGCCATATTTAGCGTATATTTAATTTTACCTATAAGATTACAACATTCTTTAACACAAACTCCCCTCTCCTTGTTGCTTTTTGAGCCGCAAAAGTACATTTTTTCCTACATTTGTGGAAATACTAACTACTTTGGAATCACAAATTGTCTTATTTAAGAACGCAGCAGTCTTTCAGACCGACCAACAATGCATTTTGCATGATGTCAATCTGGAAATAAAAGCGGGTACTTTTAATTATCTTATTGGAAGAACGGGTAGTGGGAAAAGTAGTTTGTTGAAGACCATTTATGCAGCATTACCTTTACTAAAAGGGGAAGGGACCGTAGCGGGATTTTCCCTAAATACACTCAGTAGGAAGACTATTCCAATGCTTCGCCGTCAATTAGGGATTGTATTTCAAGAATTGAACCTTTTAAGTGATCGGAATGCCGAAGCTAATTTACTTTTTGTTTTGAAAGCAACAGGCTGGTCGGGTAAGAAAAAGATGAAGGAACGAATTGAAGAAGTACTAGAGGCTGTTCAATTGCCCGGCTATCAACACAAGATGCCTCACGAATTGTCAGGAGGAGAACGGCAACGGTTGGCCATCGCTCGAGCAATTCTTAATAACCCTCAGTTATTGATTGCTGATGAGCCTACCGGAAACCTAGACCCGGATACAGCAGATCATATTGTAGAACTAATTAAGCATTTAGCTGTTACTTATAACACAGCGGTTTTGTTTGCAACACACGATTATCGCCTTATTGAACGATTCCCCGCTCGGATTATCAGATGTTCCAGAGGCCGAGTTTTGGATGAAGAGAATTTTGTAGTTTAACCTCACTTAGAGAAACAATGAACGTCAAAAAAGAAATAAATCAAAAAGAAAAGCCATTTCACTTCAAGCAATTTGTTATTGAACAAAAAGCCGGTGTAATGAAAGTAGGAACAGATGGTATCTTATTAGGCGCCTGGGTTAATGTCAAGCATGCAAAGCACATACTTGATATTGGAACGGGCTCCGGTATGGTCGCTTTAATGTGCGCTCAGAAAAATCAAGAAGCTAGAATAGATGCTGTTGATATTGAGGAAGCTGCTTATAATTTAGCCACTCAAAATACAGCTTCATCCAGTTGGCAAGATAGAATGGAAGTCTTCCATGGTTCTGTTCAGGAATTTTCTACAGTTAGAGATATACAATACGACTTGATTGTAACAAATCCTCCGTTTTTCACTGGAGGAACTTTCTCTAAAGATACAGATCGAAATCAAATGAGGCACACCATAAAACTGCCTAATGGTGAACTGCTTCAAGCCGTAAGAAGATTGATGACTCGTAATGGTCGATTCTGTGTGATTTTACCTTACCTTGAAGGGCTTCGATTTAAGGAGCAGGCCGAGCAGTATGGGTTTCACTGTACTCGAAAAACGGAAGTATTCCCAACTCCGGCTAAAGGAATCGAAAGACTTTTATTACAATTTGAGTTTGCAGAGAAGCCTTTGGAAGCGGATCAACTCATTGTTGAAGAAAATAAGACTTATACGGAGGCTTTTGTGAACTTGACGAAAGCATTTTATCGAGATTTCTAGTAGGGAGCCACATTAAAAACTCAATGAAGCACATTGTCTTTCCTATTATTCGCATATCATACTAAGCAAAACGAATCATCCCATAAGTAAAGTGTGCACGTGCGAAAATTCATGATATAAGAGCAACCAACCGTATTTTTCATCACGCAGAGAGCGCAAAGAGCGCTGAGCTTAACGTATTTTTCGCGTATCGCCCGTTTGGCACCGGACAGGCTCTGCGGCCTCTGCGCTCTCTGCGTGAGTATTCACTCTTATTTGTACGTGTACATCCTACTTTTGGGATGAATCATGCGAATCACTAGTTGATTTTTGGTTCAAGAATAAGGGTAATAAAAGCTGCT
>CAZDTI010000353.1:0-9191 GCA_964508085.1 uncultured Saprospiraceae bacterium
TAGTAAAACTTAATCGCATTGATAATCGTATTCTGCTTTGTTTCTGAAATCTTATGCTTCACAATCCATTTCGCGACATAGCTTTCTATCTCCGCTTTTGTAACATCCAACAGCTTTCTATGCTCAAAGTATTTGAAAAAATAGGTCAATGCCCCGCGGTACGACTTCCAGGTGTAATGGCTATATCCTTTCAAAATAATCTTCTCTTGCACCCTCGCCAGCTCAACCTTCATAGGTTCCGACAATTCTACCTTAGGAATCGCAGATGTCTCCGCTCGGTTCTGTTCTTCATATGAGGCTCCAAATATCTGTTTCAGCAAAGCTAAATTCTCCTTCGTATTCACTACACTCCACAACTTTTGCTGAGGATGATAAAATCGCCCGGGAATAGCTTTAATTCGCTCCCTCCACTTCTTCGCCCCAGGCGGGAGATAAAACTGAATTCGACGGGCCTTTGGCTTAATGTTGTAAATTATTGCTTTCATACTTACAAAAGTAGCTCATTTTAAACACTGTTAATCAATGGATTATGAACTTAGCCGATTATAACCGATATTAACGGTTAATATCGGTTATAATCGGCTAGCAAGTTAACTTGAATGATTTTCATCAAAAAATGTACACTAGAAAACAGCTGCCATAATTAATGTCAACATGAAAAGGGCTTGTAAAATATGTAAGAAAGAATTTGCTGGAAGATCTGATAAAGTCTTCTGTTCGCTAGCCTGCAAAAACGATTACAATACTCGATGGAAACACTTCTACAAAAGAAATCAAGAAACTGAATGGTTTGCGGGATGATAATCTTTCTATAGGACAGGCGATACGTATTCCGGCTAATTGAAGTACTGTAGTATCTGCTCGTAACTACTATTTTTACTACTAGCTGGTAGATACCCTACTGTTCTCATCAATTAAATAAAAAGATGAAATATCAAATAATAGAGAAAGAAATATATTCAGAAGCTGATTGCCTTCATTTTGGAGATAATTATGAAATGGGCGTAATCATAAATGAACAACTTCCTGATTCTACTGGTATTCCATTGGGGGATTCAATTTTTGAAAGCGATGATCTTGAAAAAGTAAAAGAACGAAAAAATCAATTCGAAATTAATAGACTAAAAATTGTAGGGACTAACCCTTTTTTTGATGACGATGAATTGGCAGATAAGTTTTATTCATCAGCAAATTTTGCTAAGCTAATAGAGCTCTATGAAATTGAATTCAACTTAGAAGTAATTAGAATAAACCATAATCAAATAGCATTTAAACAGGATGAATTTTATTTCCCCACAGAAGCAAGTGATGAACAAATGATGCGAATTCAAAAATTGCTTGGACTTTACTTTTTTGAGATTAGGGAAGAAAGTTAAGAATACATAAAAACAGATAATAACAATAATAATGGATTTAAGCTTACTAAATAAAAACGCTCTAGTTTGTGGTAGTAGTAAAGGGATTGGTAAAGCCGTTTCAATTCAGTTGGCGGCGTTAGGTGCGAATGTAACCTTAGTTGCTAGAAGTATAGACAAGCTAAAAAAGGTTCAATCTCAACTAGACATTTCTAAAGGCCAAACACATTCTTACCTGCAAGCAGATTTTTCAGAAAGTACGGATTTAGAAAAGCAAGTTTGCGATTTAGTTCGCTTGCAACCAATCCACATTTTGATTAATAATACTGGTGGCCCTAAAGGAGGAGCAATTATAGATGCTTCCCCTCAAGACTTCATTCAAGCTTTTCACAACCACCTGATTTGTAATCAAATTTTAACGAGAACTGTAATTGAAGGAATGAAAGAGGAAGGTTATGGGCGCATTATAAATATTATTTCGACATCAGTTAAAACTCCACTAATTGGACTTGGAGTGTCTAATACCATTCGGGCAGCAGTAGCAAATTGGGCAAAAACTTTAGCAAATGAAGTTGGTCAATTTGGAGTCACAGTAAACAATGTGTTACCCGGCTCTACTGAAACAAGTCGATTGACTGAAATTCTAGATGCCAGAGCGAAAAAGGCTTCTACAACTAAAGAAAATATCAGATCTAAGATGTTAAGCAGTATTCCTTTGGAACGTTTTGCAAAACCCAAAGAAATTGCATTTGCTGTGGCTTTCCTAAGCTCTCCTGCTGCCAACTACATTACAGGTATCAATTTACCAGTGGATGGCGGACGAACTAGAAGTTTATAAATAAAAAACAAAAGGGATAGTAGGCTTGGAATTCTATATCTAATGTCCTTCCTTCTTCATTCATATAAAATTTTTGAAGCGGCATTCCCCATTAATTCATGACTATGCCCAACGTTCGGAACGATTTCTATTTTCCACTTAAAGTCGGCGTTTAGTTCCATTGCTTTCCCTTTTGAAAAGTCATAGAAATATTTGGCTCTCTCCAGTCTATGGAGTCCTTGTTTGTCCACTGTCTTTGATCGCAGCAGAGTTCCGCCATTTTCAGTTTCGTTATCGAGCTCCCCTACCAAAATAATTAATTCATTGCTGAAAGATGGACTCAGTTCTTTATCCAATGCGTATAAATCCTTTACCCCAAAAGGCATTCTATTTTCGAAATCTGGAAGGGTATAAAAACCTGAGTTCGCCGCTATTATTCGCTTTGCTTTTGTATTGCTTCTAAGCAAAGCAAATCGATGCAAAATTTGTCCACCTGCTGAATGCCCGAAAATATCATATTGCGTTTGGGAAGAGTTTGTTGATTCAACAACTAAATCAAAGATTCTATCAAAGTCATTAAAAAGCCAATCGTTGGAATTCGGATTCGTTTCTACCGTGAATATTTCTTCATTTAAAAGGGCGTGGTTTGTTCCTTCCTTGAATTCTACAGATTCCCTCAGGTTGGATTCTTTTATTAATCCGCAAAGATGATAGTCTTCGAAAGGATAGTTTTCTTCTTCATACATTGGTGATAGAATCAGAACATTGTATTTTTCAGATTCTTCTTCCCAGGCATTCCTGTAACTGTCTCCATTTCTTCCAGCCCCAGGTATTACCATCAAGACTTTCGATTGACTATTGAAATTTCTTGGTTTGTGATAATATACCTTGATCGTTTTCTCTTTTTTTGAGGATCCGCCTTCTATTAAAAACACGCCAGACCCCGTTTCAATCTGGACCTCATTTAAGACTAAGTTTTCTTCCTTAATTAGGTCGCTCTTTTTTATAAGTTTCATATTACAATGAGGACAGATCCCTGCTTTCTTAAAGAACAATGTATCACAGGGTAAATCACATGGCGGACAGACATATTCACCTTGTTCCTCTTGACAAGAAATCAGCAATACTACACTTATTATGATGGTTACAATTTTTCTCATCCTTTATTGATTGCGGCTAATCATTAGATTGGAGAAGCAACGAAGTACCTTAACTAATAATGCGAACAAGCCATTTTCTCGCGTCCGAGCGAAAAATCCTTAATTCTAACATTCTTAATCCTTAATCCCTAATCCTTAATCCTTAATCCTTAATCCTAAAATCCCTAATCCCCCCTTCAATTCGTCTTATCAAGCTTATCAACTTTTTCATCAATTTTATCTACGATCTTTTCTTTTAGCTCTTTTGTCTTTTCTATTTTCTTTTCGATTCTTTCTCTATGTTCTGGGCTCTCTACCTCCTTCAATTCTTCATTTCCTTTTTTGATCTTAGCCTCTACATCTGCGAGGAGCGCTTTCTTTTTCTCTATCCCTTCCGCCTCTTCTGCTTTATCAAAAATGAGCTTCTCTGTTAGGTTTTCTTTGTTTGTGTCTACCACCTTGGAACTATGCTTTTTAGGAATAAAGACCGTCTCTCCTACCTGCTTTTGGTTCATAAAATTCGGAGATACTATTTCTATCCCGGCATCATGCAGAGAATCGATCACATGACCAGTGAGTTTTGATCTGGAGCTTACGATTGATTTTACATTTTCGAGTAGACCATGGACTTTATACACAATGGAAAAATCACCCAGTGAAATGATATGTACAAAAGGTTCAACCAACCCACAATCCCTCGCTGCTTTGAGGAGCGCTTCTTCTATTTTGATCCGATTCACATCATAGCCTAAGGAGCATTCTACGCTCACAATAGTCCCGGATTGTCTGGTCACCTTTACTGAATTATTGGCCAGGCTCAAGTTGGGTAATGTGGTGAGGTCTCGATCAATCGTCTGTATCTCCGTATGAAAAAGTCCCTGTTCTGTGACTCTGCCAAAGATACCATTGACCTCTATAAAGTCTCCTGGTTTAAAACAATTTCTCAACTTGAGTGCTATACCTGCAAAGGCATTACCTATAAAAGTGGTAGCGCTAAGCCCCAAAACTGCAGACAGTACGATTCCAATGAGATTCGTCAGCTGTCCCCTCTGGTCAGATTCCATAGGGAGCGCTAGGATGACACTCAGTATACCAATAAAAGCGATCAAAAATAGGACAATAGACTTTATCAGGGCTTTATCGGTTTTTCCTTTAGCCTGCCTTTCCAGTAATTTTTTAGCAAGCACATACAATCCATAGAAAACAATCGCTGTCAATAAGGTTGGAAACCAATTTTTAAATATGCTAATCAATATTTCCATAAGTTTTATTTACTAGTTTTTCCAAAATAAGTTTGACAAAATTCCCTTTTCAGGTTTTCTCTGTGGTTTATTTGAGTTCTAATAAATTACTATTTTAAGACGGTAGAATCTAGGAAAGTTACCATTTCAAATGCAAAACCAATACGTGCACACTTTACTTTTGGGATGACTCAACTATAATTCTTTCATTTCTCTTTTCCAGTTTCGCATTGTATAAACCAATTTTGTAAGTTCTGGATTCATTTCATCATCAATGTTCCATTTAAATGATTTGCCATTTTCATGCACCTGAAGTTCACACATTAACCCATCTAAAACGATCCCTTTGAATTCGACCTTATCAATTGCATCCCATTCGATGGACTTAAAATTGATTTCATCTTTACTGTTGATTCGGATCTCTTTTTCGATAACGGCTAATCTATCTAAATTGTATATTCCTTTGTCAAACCTGGAATGGTCGTATTCTGCATTCCACTCTTTTCTTTTCAATCGATATTTTTCTTTTTTTGAATTTACGGACCAATTATATGAAAAAGCATACCCAAGAAAATATGGAATTTCAAGATATGTAAATATTTCATTCCAACCTTCTTCTAATTCATATTCCAATAATTCGGATTTTATCTGATTGATGAATTCCTCTCCATTATTTGTAAATCTTTCCATTGTTAATCTTCTCTTTTCTATAGCTAATAACGGCCAGCAAACGCGTTTACCAACTATTGAGGTTTTAAGCGCACTTCATTCTTTTTTTAGATCTTCTATCAGTTGTTCTACATTTCCTTTAATTGCATCCCGGGCAGCATTATAGTCTTTACTGATTGAAGGGGTGCCATTCCATTCGATCGTTACATCAGAAGATCTTTTTGAAGGCACTAAGCAATCGAATGTTACCACTTTATAGGCCCCTTCAACATCTTCAGCAGTTACTTTTTCTGGATTCCAATTGCTGGTTTCAAAACCGTCTTTTGTTAATCCACTAATGGTTTCTTTACTTAAGGCCTTGTTAGGTTCTGTTCCTCTGAAAACCGCATGGTAATTTAAATTATTTTCCTCCGCCAGCCTATTAAAATAAGCTGATGCAATTGGACTTCTTGCTGCTCCATGAGTACACACAAATACTATTTCTTTAGAATCTTTTGCTGATTCACAAGTAAAGAATACCGCAGCAACAATAATTAATAGACAGATTTTTTTAAGCATAGTTTTTATTTTTTTTGTGAGGTACGGCCAAGCATACTTATCGTACGACAGCTTAGAAAGTTTTGTGTGATAAGTTAAGTCTAATTAACCAGAGGCTTCTTCTTTATATAATCCTGGTAAAAAAGCACCCAAATTATTATACTCTTGAGTACAATGATGAAACATATGTTTTCCTAATTCTTTCGGAAGTAATTTCCTTTTAACAAACGATTTATTCAATAGAGCATTTAGAATTCCCTGACCAAAGCGGTCCATTCTTTCAACTTTATTTGCCATCCAAAATCTACTTCTCATCTCTACTCCCTTTTCTCCTTTCCGCACAGCATGACACATTTTGGTATGCCAAACTCTTTTTTCTAAGTCTCCAACCTTGGCACAAATAATAGTTCCTTCCCGCTCCTTTTTCAATTTACCTTTGTCAAATCCAAATTCTTCTGGGTGCATAAAGTTGATTACAATTTTTTCTTTTCCCGTTCCAATATCTTCTGTAACAAAGTGTTTACTTAAATGAAGTCGCTCTCTGTACGTTTTTGATTCGTCATTGTAGGAGTTCCCGAAATCTGAAGAAATATCATAATGCATTTCAGGGTACCATATTTTATACCTTAAGGCTTCTTTTGCATGCCACCAAAACCACCAGTCGATCATTTCTACCGTGACATTCGGCATTTTTGTCAGAACTGCGGCATAAGCACTTCTATCTTCAAAATGATAAAACCCATTTTCGCAATTTAAATACCCATCTTCCAGTATTTGATTTTTATTCTCTATTTTCAAAACTTCACTTAGAGGGATGTCTTCTCCTTTATCCAAAAGTTCTAAGTTGTATTTTGGAATTTGAGCGTTCTTTCTATGTAGATACTTTTCGTAGTTTTTCATTTTCAATGTTTATGGTGCGCATGCTCCCCAGTATGACTATGGCTTTCCATCTGAATACCTATAATTTTATAATCAAACAACATTTCGCTCATTTGGTGGTGGTCTGCGGAAGCATAATGTTCATAAAGTGTTGTCACTCCATTCTGGTTGATTACTTGAGCAAAATCGCCGTAATCTCCACCATTTTTTGTTGACGGATTAAAAGGGATGCGGGTAATCGTATGAACGTGATTCCATTCATCCATGGTTTTTGCATTTGGACCAGTTACATCTTCTGTATTGAATTCAGCCCACAAATATGGATTGTAAATTCTATAGTAAAATTGAGATTGGGCAGTAGATCTATCTACATTATCAATCCAAACAAAATACGTTTCGTCAATATTCTCCATAATATCTGCCCACCATTTATCTGCAAATGTATTGTTGAGGTTGTAAACATATTCTTTCATCAAAATCACTAAACTTGCTTTTGTGGCTGCTGACATATCTGCATATTTAAGACCTGTTTTGAACCCTGAATAATCATAAGCTCCCCAATAAGGGTCAGGTTTTCCACTTCTACTGGCAGGGCCAACTTCCAAACTACGGGAAGAAGAGCTTGAAACCGCAACTTTGATTTCTTCCGCATTCATATTGTTATAAAATGCTATTGCTAAGTCTCTTTCATTCTTGAATATATCAAACGCTGTCCCATTATAAGTTTCCGCAGCAGGTTCTCCTCCAAGAAATGCAGGTACAATTGAGACATTGTCACCATGTACTAAGAAATTAACGACACAATGATGGCCGTCTAATTGAAAACCCCATGAACCACTTTTCTCTGGCTCACCAAACATATCAATCGAGTAAAAATCTGGATTCCAAATTTCGCTTTTAATATTGCTTAACCAACCTTCTGATAAAACGGTAATATCGTTGACCTTTTTATATCCTTTAGCGCTTAGAAACAATTGAAGTATCCTTTTAAACTCACCCAATTGTTCAGCATTTAAATCCCCATAAATTATCCCGTCTCGTTTTCCTCTACTATTCGCAGGTGTGTTATGCCACAAATAAAATCTTTCGTGGTTTAAGCAAACCGATGCTTGCGCTAACAATTCTGTCGACAAAGATTGCCTGAATGCGACCATAGCTTTTTGCAATTCTACTATTTTTGGATCTGTAGAATGGCTTTTTTCGGCAGTGGTATTACACGGTACTGAAGGAGCGCTATTCTCATTGCAGGATAAAAATAAAATCATAATAGTAATGACTGCAAGAATAGATTTTGATAAATAATTCATTTTGAATCTGTTTTTATGTTGAAGTGAAGATAGTTTTTCATACTGCCTTTTTAAAATTGCTTGCCCCAAAGTCCTTAGGTTTCGCTAAACACAACAGCGACCAAATGATGGCTACTGTTCAATAGCGCTTTTCATTTGTTAACTAAAGTGAATGCATCCGAAGTTTATTCTTATCACCTTTGTTCTATCAAAATAATATACAAAAATGATAAGAACCCTATTAATCGTTATACTCTTTTCTGCAACAACGAATTTAAGCTTATTTGGACAAAATCAAACTCAACTTATCCGAGGAACAGTCATTGACGAAGATACACAAGTCCCGCTAATAGGTGCTACGATTGCGGTAATTAATATAGAACCATTAATCGGAACAAATTCAGACATAGAAGGTGTTTTTAGGTTGGAAAAAGTCCCAATCGGCAGGGTGGATTTGATCGTTTCTTATGTTGGCTATCAAGATGAATATATATCCAATATTGAGGTGAATTCTGCCAAAGAAATAATATTGGACATCGCTTTAGTAGAATCCGTCGAAGGGCTGCAAGAGGTCGTTGTGACCTCCTCAACAAAGAAGGGGAATGCACTTAATGAATTGGCCATAGTCAGCTCCCGCTCTATTTCAGTGGAGCAGACTTCTCGTTATGCAGGAGGCTTTAATGACCCCGCTAAGATTACTGGTAATTTTGCGGGAGTTACTAATTCGCAGGATGGAGGAAATGACATCATTATCAGAGGCAATTCTCCGAAGTATGTGGGGTGGCGATTAGAAGGGGCTGAAATTACAAATCCCAATCACTTTGGTGACCCCAGTTCAATTAGTGGTTCTACGGGAGCATTAAACAATAACCTTTTATCTACTTCTGATTTCTATACCGGCGCTTTCCCTTCAGAGTTTGGAGATGCCCTCTCAGGGGTATATGACGTAAAGATGCGTAGGGGCAATAATGAAAAATTTGAAGGGATTTTTGGTTTTGGACTTTTGGGAACGGAGGCTACAATAGAGGGGCCATTTAAAAAAGGGTATAAAGGTTCCTACCTTGCCAATTTCCGATACTCTACCATTGGCGCGGCCATTGAATTGGGTGTTGTTCCAGTAGAAGATGTAAGTTTGAAATTCCAGGATGCCGCATTCAAAATTTATTTACCAACGAAACAACTTGGAACATTTTCTATTTTTGGTTTACAAGGGAATAGCAGCTTTTCTTTTTTAGATATTAATCCCGGAGTTATCGTGACTCCAGGAA
>CAZDTI010000354.1:0-9168 GCA_964508085.1 uncultured Saprospiraceae bacterium
CAGTTGAAACTATTCATTGCTGTTGCACTCCTTGCCCCCAGCCCCTAAAGGGGAGCATCTGCCCGCTTCCCACTACTACCTAAAAAATAGGGATCAATGCGATGAAATTGGATGTTACATACATACGATTTGGTACGTCCGGAGCGCTGAAGCTCCCCTTTAGGGGCAGGGGGCAGCGCGAGGAAAGCACATTCCACCCTCAAATTCAATACAACTCACAATTTTCTTTTATCACAATATCAAGAGGCAAATACTTATTCTTCGGGATTTCCTGACCTCGTATTAAGTGATTGATGATATAATTTACACTTTCTCTCCCTTGTTCGTAAGGGCGTTCGTTTAATAAAAAATCTAGGTTTCCTGATTTCAATAATTGGATGTTGTCTTCGATTAAGTCGAAGCCAATAGCAATGAATTCATCTCTTTTATTGTGGAAATATGTTGACTGATTAATGAAAGGTTTTGCTCTGGAGTTGGTAAAAAGGATGCCGTCAATATTAGGATATAATGTCTCTATGCGTTTACAGTTTTTCGCAATTTCGGAATTGTCATAAAAAGCTTCTATGGTCTCGATTATAAATTCGAAGTTTGCTTTTTCTTTCGTATTGAAATGTTTTAACCCTTCTATTTTTTTCTGAATGTGAATGGCATTGTCTTCATCATGTCCGAGGGTAACGCATAGTATTTTCCTGTTCTTCTTTGGAATTCCTTTTTGAAAGAGCCGACCAATAATTTCTCCCGCTTTGAAAGAATCTTGTCCTAGAAAAGTCATCATGGATTCATAGTCTAATTCTGAATTGATGGCAGAAAAAGAGATCTGGCCAGTTTCTTCTGATTCTAAAAAAGCTAAAGTCTCTTTTGTAAAAACAGGGGCAATCAATACAAACTCTGGATCTGCCTGACAAGCTGCTCTTAGCTGTTTCAAATAATCATTCTTTGAACTTCCATCGAATTGAAAAAAGGAAAGAATGATGTTGAATTGATTCAGTACCGTTGCGTTAGACATAATTCCATCGTAGATCATTTTCCAATATTGATCATTCGAATGACTTGGAATTACGACGTTTATATATCTCTGTTTGTTAAGCGCTAGATTTTGAGCAATTACATTTTTCTGATAGCCTAGTTTTTCTACAATTTTTAAAATCTTTTCCCGCTTCGCCATACTCACCTGCCCTCTATTATTGATTACCCGATCCACTGTTCCTCTCGAAACTCCGGCTAATTTAGCGATGTCTTTAATAGTGGTTTTGCTATCTTTCATGTAAGGCAGATTACTATTTGGGTAAAACCTTATTTTTTTGTTATTGCTTCAGAGCCTAAATCTAATAAAATTACTATTTTTGATCCCTGTGCGCGGGCACATTTTTTTCGTTTTACTATTTTAAATAACATAAATATCTGAATATGAGACTTTTAACCCTTACATTTTTTTTCGGGCTTTTTTCTTGTTTAGCCTTTGGTCAAAATTCAGCCTTATCCTTTGACGGAGGCGAAGAATTTTTGACTATACCACATGATGATGCCTATAACATAGGAGACAATTTCACTGTTGAAGCCTGGATTTTTGCGCAAGCTTGGACCGACCAAAGCTGGCAGGGAAGTATAGTTGCTAAAGACGCTCACGGCGCTGGAGTACAAAGAGGGTTTGCTTTCAGATGTGGCTCAAATGGTGCACTCTCTTTTGTAATGGCCGCTAGTGATTGGCAGGAAGCCGTAACTGGATCTGTTATGAACACCAATCAATGGCACCATGTAGCTGCTGTTGTTGGTAATGGAACCATCACCCTTTATATAGATGGTCAACCATCAGCTGATCATGCTTATACGGGAGCACCTTCTCATGGTACTGATTTGGATTTACACATTGGATCTTCTGCTGGTTTTGGCGGCCGTTTTTTCAATGGTGTAATCGATGAAGTTAGAATCTGGAACACCGCTAGAACACAGACAGAATTAGTAAATAACTCTACAATGGATTTAACTGGTTCTGAACCAAATCTCGTTTTTTATCTACCACTTAATGAAGGTACTGGAACTTCGGCAGGTGATATCTCCCCTAATGGAAGTACTGCCAATTTTAATGAAATGGATGAAACCAACTGGGTCACAGGGTATACCCTTCCAAATTATGACATCTCCGTTCAATCTGTATCTGGTGTTGATGTTGTAAATATGATTGACCGCCCGGTGAAAATGAAAGTTGGTCTTCAAAATACAGGAACAGAAGTAATTTCTAACATTGATCTTGCCGTGAGTATTGATGGCGAGTTGTACAATACAGAAACGGTTAGTAGTGCTATAAATGCTGGTGATTTGCTGAACTATGAGTTCATTCTGCCTGTTGACTTAATTGGTAAAACAGATCCCGTTATCACAGTAGAAGCTTCTCAGGCTGATGATGGTAATGTACTTAATAACATTGGAACCTTAGCGCTTAAAACTGGAAGCAGTAGCAACGTCATTGTTGCTGATGAGCAATTTTTCAATGTAGGTACTCAAAACAATGCTGTAAAAATGACCTTGCCAAATGACTTACATCGCTACGAGCAAATATTGTTGAATATTGACCTTACCTGTCCTACTGGTGGTTGTGGAGACTGGGATGTGTTGGCAGATCTTAAAGCCATTACAGGAGCTGGTACTTTTGAGTTAGCTAGATATATTACGCCCTACGGAATCGCTTGTGGGGGTTGGCAAGTAGATGTTACTGATTTCAAATCAGTGCTAGGTGGAGAGATCGAATTTATTACGAACATTACTGTCTTTACACAAGCAGGTTGGTTGGTAAATATGTCCATGGATTTGATTGACAATAACCCACAAGATACTTATTCAAATATTTCAAAAATGTGGGAAGAAAGCTACCATGTATATGGTGATCCAGGAATTGAGGATGACCTTAGTGCTGTTGCTCTTCCCGTGATGAACAACACAGAAACCAACCACGTTAGAATGACCATCACGGGTCACGGACAAGGCAATACAAATAATGCCGCAGAATTTTACAATGTAACACACAATCTAAACGTAGATGGTAGCCCTTTTGCAAATCACAACCTTTGGAAAGACAACTGTGACGACAATCCTTGTAGTAATCAAAGTGGTAACTGGTTATTCCCACGAGCTGGATGGTGCCCTGGAGAGGCCGTTATTCCTTTTGTGATTAACACTACTGCTCAAGCAGCTGCTGGAAGTACAGTAATGATGGATTATGAATTTCAAGATTACACCAACTTATTGAACACTGGTTATAACAATAGTACTCACACGGAGCCTTACTATAGATTGTACAGTTATTTCATCGAAAATTCTTCTACAAAATATATTGATTTTAGAAACTTAGCTGCTGATAATGTAATGGCAGATTCTGATGACACTGGTACTATTCCAGAAGCAGTGGTAACATTTACCAATAATGGATTGGAAGACTTAAATGACTTCACCATCAACATTTTTTATGACGGTATGATGGTAGCAACCGAAACCTTCAATGAAGCGGTTGCGGTTGGAGCATCTGTAGAAAAAACAATTACACTTAATATACCAACAACCTCGTCTGATGCATTGTTTGCTGAGGTTTCAAACACGAGTGACGATAACCCTGGTGATAATGTGGTGAAAACTTCTATTACTACCAGCACCAATCAATTGATTGCAGATTATGCATTTGAAGCATTTCCAAATCCAACATCAACTGGTCAATTGTCTTTCCGTTTTGATCAATTTTGGAACGGAAGTACCGTAAATGTTTATCATGCAAATGGTGTTTTAGTGAACACGATTGAGTTATCAAATGATATGGCGACGATTCAGTTGACGGAGCGTGGGGTTTACCTTTATACTTTGGTTCATCCAACGGAAGGGACAAGCCATACGGGGAAGGTTGTTTTCCTCGACTAATTCCTCGACTCGGTCGTGCCTTCCTCGCTCGGAATGATAGGAGGATGTTCTGACTATTCGATAAAATAGTGCTCGCTTTCTCGGGATGGTAGATTAAATGTTCTGTCATCCCGAATTAGCATAGCGAGTCAAGAGATAGCTCCCTCTCATAAAGAACTTATTTAATACTATTACAATGTCCAATTATTACAAATCCTATATACTCTCCTTTTTATTTCTATTTATTTCCTTCTCCGCGTTTTCGCAAAATGAAATAAAAGGAATTATAAAAGACCAAGAAACGCAAGAACCATTATTTGGAGCTACGGTATCAGAAGTCAATACAACCAATGGTACGACAACTGGTTTTGATGGTGATTTTGTTTTGATTACCACTTCTGAGAAACCAACTTTAAGAATTACTTATGTTGGGTATCTGGATTTGGAGGTCAAGGTTGATGGCAGTGAGCCACTCAATTTATTTATGGAAAGTGATGCGGTCAATTTGGAAAGTGTTGTCGTTACGGGATTGGGTATCAAAAGACAGAAAAGAGAGTTAGGTTATTCTACTGATCAGGTGTCAGGAGAAACACTGGTGTTGTCGAATGCGGCTAATGTGGTCAGTGGATTGAGTGGCCGTTCAGCGGGAGTTCGAGTGGTTTCACCGAATGGTGTAGAAGGTGGAACTTCTAGAATTGTGATCAGAGGTAACAATAATATTACTGGGGACAATCAGCCGCTTATTATCGTAGATGGAATCCCTATTGAAAATCCTCCGGGGCTGACTTCCATAGGTCGAGGAGTGGATTGGGGTTCTGCGATTAACAACATAAATGCAGAGGACATTGCTAATGTTAGTATTCTTAAAGGACCTACCGCTTCTGCGAAATATGGAATTCGAGGAGCCAATGGAGTGGTATTAATTACAACTAAAAAAGGAACGACGACTAAAGGGCTTGGCGTTGAATATTCTTATACGACCAAGATCATTACCCCAAACAGATATAGAAAAGTTCAAAACAAATATGGTGCAGGAGGTCCAGTGAGCTTATCTGCCCCGAGATTCAAGACCAATGCAGACGGAGAATTGGTCTACCCTGCTGATGAGCATAGTAATAATGGCCCCTATGGCCGACCAACTACAGAACAATTTGGCTTCTACTCTACTGGTGTTTCCTGGGGCCCTGAGATGTTAGGGCAAGAAGTAAGATGGTGGGATGGTGAATTGAGAACCTACGATCCTCAGCCCGATAATCTAAAACAGTATTTTCAAACGGGTACCACCAATACACATAATATTGCGCTTTCTAAAGGAGGCGAATTTGGATCGTTTAGAACTTCTCTTACCTATTTGAAAAATGATGCAGTCGTTCCCAATTCAAATTATCAACAATACACCGCAAATCTTGGTGGCCAAATAAATGTAAGTAAAAAAATAACTGCAGAAATCAGTGGGTCTTACATTAAATACAAACGTAAAAATAGTCCTTCTTTGGGAGATGACAACAATGCTTCTTTTGGAAAAGGAATTTTATACAGCTGGCCAAGATCATACAAAGGTTTGGAAGAAGAGCTAAATATTAATCCGGATGGTACTCGAAATAATTATGATGGAAACTATCCCTTTACCTTTACCCCTGAACATCTTTGGTGGAACACATACAACCAAAATACTTATTTAGATAGAAATAAATTTTTAGGTTCCATTGGATTAACTTATCAAATCACGAATTGGCTTTCTATAAATGGACGAACAGGTGTGGACTATACCAACAATCGTTTTGAAACGAAAAACAATCCGATCAACAACCTAGGTATTGAAGGCGGAAGCTACTCGCAGGAGTTGGTGCAAGACCTCGTTCACAATAGTGAAGCGCTAATTACGGCGACTAAAGACAATTTATTTACAAAAAGCTTCAATGCCAGTTTATCCTTTGGTGGTGCGCAATGGTACAGAGATCAGCGTGGCATTAAATCCAGTTCTAACCGATGGATCACACCAAATTTCTTTTCCTTTATCAATGATGAAATAATCAAATCTGCTGAAGAAATTCGCTATGCTAAAAAAATAAATTCAGTTTTTTCTTTCCTAAACCTTTCTTATCAAGATGCCATTTATGTAGAAATCTCTGGACGTAACGATTGGTCTTCTTCTTTACCTACATCGAGTAATTCCTTCTTTTATCCTTCTACTTCCTTAAGTTATATTCTAACAGAGCATGTTGATCTTTCTAAAATAAATATTGATTTCCTAAAAGCAAGATTGTCCTATGCTAGGTCTGCAACAGATGCTGATCCATTCCTTCTTGACTTTGTTTACGATATTAATATTTTTAATAACAGTCAAACCGCAAGTCTGCCAAGCGTTCGTCCACCCGACGAATTGGTTCCTCAAGAAGTTGATTCTTACGAAGCTGGAATTACGCTAGGCTTGTTTGATAGTAAACTAGATATTGATTTTACTTATTATCAAATTCAGTCTTTCAAACAAATATTAAGATCTCCTGTACCCGGCTCTTCTGGTGCTAATGAAATTGTCATTAACAATGGGAAACTGCAGAACAAAGGTTTTGAGTTAGGTATTAACTACAACATCCTGAACCGACCGAATGGTTATCTAAAAGCAAGTTTGAATGTTACGCGAAACAGAAACAAGGTCATTAGTCTTGGGCAAGGAGCTGAGTTTGTAGAGCTCGCACAAATCTGGGGAGAAAACGGACCTAAGATCATGGTAAAAGAAGGAGAATCCTATGGCACCATTTACGGTTACGACTACGTGCGCCATGAAGATAGCGGAGAACCTATTGTTAACGAAGCAGGTACTCATTATCAAATTACGGATAATGTAGTTCCAGTTGGAAATGCTGCTCCAGACTTCTTAGGAGGGCTGAATTTGGAAGCACGTTATAAAAAATTCAAGTTCAATGCATTGATCGATTCCAAAATAGGAGGTGATATTTATGCGGGTTCTTATGTTATTGGATTGCAAACGGGACAAAGCCCAGAAACACTAAAAGAACGAGAAGGGGGTGGATTGCCTTTCACAGATCCGGATGGAGTAACCAGCAACATTGGTGTCATTCTTCCAGGTGTGTTAGCCAATGGTACTCCAAACGATCAAGTGGTTCACTACTACTACAAGTACTTACCGAATGCAGGTGGCTGGGGTAAGTGGTTGACTACACCAGGGATTTTGGAAAACACCTGGGTAAAGATGAGAGAGCTGTCTGTGAGCTATGAAGTGCCATTAAAGAAAATAGAGAAACTGAGCTTTTTACAAAACTTAAATGTAAGTATTGTCGGTCGTGATTTATTTTATTTCTATACTTCTTTGCCTGACAATATTAATCCGGAAGGTTCCAGTGGATCAGGGAATGCGCAAGGTTTGGAGTGGGCTTCTTTTCCGAATATGCGATCTGTTAGTTTTAGAATTGGAGCAAAATTTTAGAAATCAAAAGAATAACAATCAGTAATGAAAAAATCAATCATAATACTCTCTGTTTTAATCTTAAGCATCTGTTCTTGTGATAAAGGATTTGAGGAGTTAAATCAGAATCCAATAGACCCGACTGAAGTTAGATACGAATCTATTTTTAATGAAGTGGTAAAGTCGCTTCAGTTAGGTTGGGGCCGTCAATTATTTTTACACAATGAAATATTATATGATGTAACCGAGCTCGGTGTCGTCACTGCTCGTACTTTTGGGAATACAGATTCTGGAGCTGAAGACGTTTGGAACAATTACTATTCTGCTTTAAAAAATGCAAGGCAATTAGAAGCCACCTTAGATCGACTATCCATCGAAGATCCACAATTGGCTGATGTAGCGAAGGCGCAATTAAAAGTTCTGATGGCCTATAAAACTTTTCAGGTCATTGATTTATTCGGAGATATTCCTTATACCGAAGCAGGTAAATCATTTTCGGAAGAGGGAGAGCTCCGTCCTGCTTATGATGACGATAAGGACATTTACTTGTCTTTGTTAGATGATCTAAAATCTGCTAGTGATACTTTGATTATGGCGGGTGGAAACACGGATTTAGGTAACAATTATCTGAGATACACCCAGGAGTTTGATCCGCTCTTTGGCGACAACCTTAGTCAGTGGACTAAGTTTTCTAATTCCTTGCAGTTAAAATACCTTGTTCGTATTTTTGACAAAGAGCCTGACTTGGTTAATACTCGAATTGAGAATATTCTAACGAGCGGTTACGAATTCATTATTCCGGGTGAAGATGTTGTCATGTCTCCAAGAGATCAGAATTGGTTAAACCAAGGTGTTAACTGGTCCTTCCGAGAACACAACAAAGTAAGAATGGGAACCACCATGTGGAACTTCCTAACGGATGATGGCGAAATCATAGATCCACGAGCAGGTATTTTCTTCGAAACCAATAATGCAGATGAATGGGTTCCTTTCCCACAAATATCTGATGCCAATACGCCTCAATCCGGAGGAGAACCCTATCTACCAGCCAATAGAGATGGCAACTACGACAATAAAGGGGAAGCAAATATTTATTCTTCCGTCAACTTTTATCTAATTAGAGATGAACAAGACATTCCTGAGGTATTACTTAGTGCAGCAGAAGTAAAATTCTTGTTATCTGAAATTTTCTTAAGAGGAATTGGAACGCCTAAAGATCAATTTATAGCCTCTTTCAGATATGCAGAGGGCATGCTGGCTTCTATGGACTACTGGCAGGACATCGTTGACAATTCAGCAATCTGGGTAAACAAACCACCTGCTATAGCTGGAAACTTTTTCGATGTTACACAAAACCCAAAATACCTCTTCAATACTGAAGACAGTGAAATAGATAACCTTGCAAAAATCTATACGCAACGTTGGGTGGATTCTTTCAGACAACCTTGGGATGCTTTTTCCCTGGTTCGTCAAACTAATTTATTGCCACGAGAAAAGGAGGCTAATGAATTTTTCCGGTTTCAATATCCTTCGACGGAGGCCTCTTTTAATACAGATAATTGGAATGCACAGGTGGCGAAGATGGGAGGAGATGAAACGAATGTGAAGGTTTGGTGGATGGAGTGATAATCATGTCCGTTCCGCATTTCGAGATTGGAACCACAAAGGGCACTAAGAGCACGAAGTTTTCACAAAGTATAATTTCTTATTTCTCTCTTTGAAAACTTTGTATTCTTTATTACGGTTTGTACATCCACTAATCCGTGCACTCTATTGATCCCCAATCCCAGAATTCTTAATCCTTAATCCTTAATCCTCTTCCCCAAACCGCATCTCTATCATATGTGACTGAAATCCTA
>CAZDTI010000355.1:0-9162 GCA_964508085.1 uncultured Saprospiraceae bacterium
ATACTCGTGTAAGTATATTCTCCATCACCGTCTGCATCGGTCCACAATTCGAGTGTTACTCCTTTTATCCCCGGCTCTCCTGGGTCAAGCATACCATCTCCATTCGCATCGCTCCAAACCTTACTTCCAATGGCTCCAAGGTCTGCTATTCCGGGAGTATCCGTATCAGCAGCAGGTGCCCAGTTGTATCCAAAATCAATGGTCATGTCTTCTGCACTTCTCAACGAGATTGTGGTTTCATTGTTAGAAGAACCATCAGGATCATAGGTTTGATTATTCAAGCCAGTGGGCAAAGTAGCAGTTACCACTTTTATGGTATAAGTAGCAGGAGTTAAATTCGTGAAGAGATATCCACCATTAAAGTCGGTTGTTGTACTTCTCATTAACGCTCCTGAATTATCATGTAGATCTACACGAATATTTGGGATACCCCGCTCTCCTGCATCCTGAATTCCATCGCCATCTTCATCTACCCAAACATAGTTTCCTATTGCCGAAGTTCTGGTTAACCCAAAATCATACCTGGCTCCAGCCGTTTCTGTTGTAGGGTCATTGGCTCTCGTCATATCAATTTGCCCTTGCGAGGTTACAGCAATAACTCCCGCAGGATCATCTGCGTCCTCTTGATCATTTCCGTTTGAATTAACGTTCAATAAGGTGGCCGCATAACCTACTGGCGTATTCGGCATAGATATTCTATAATCTGGAGTCGTTCCTGTTCCATTATAATTTTCGTCTAATAATAAATTATCAAAACTGTAGGTTCCACCTGAACCGGTTAAGGTAGCGACGGTGACATCATAGGTTCCATTATTATCGTAATCAATTTCTAACAAAATGACGACACCCGGAACACCAGGCTCTGTCGATGTTTGAAGACCATCACCGTTTTCATCTTCCCAAACGATATTTCCTAAGGCTGCACCTTTCTCATAGTATCCAAAATCAAGACCTGTAATATCCGTTCCTCCAACAACGACTGCTATTGGGTCAGTCTCACTATCTGAGCCGGTAGAATGCCAGTAACCTAACAAGGCTTTATCCGTCGTTTCTACTTCTACCGTATAATTACCTGCAGCTATTTGCGTAAAAGAATAATTACCAAATTCATCAGTTTGTGTTGTTGCAATTATATTGTTATCTGAATCAAGCAAATAAAGCGTTACATCTTCGAATCGAATCGTTTCTGTGCCATCTAAAGTTCCTTCTGCCGTAGCATCTTCCCAAATGGTTCCAGAAATGCTTCTTGGAGTAGTTGCTTTATACCCAAAATCTTTCATCAAATTACTAGCACCTGCTGCTATTGCAAAACTAGTTGTCGTATTTGTTCCAGGAGCGTTACCATCTGGATCTACAGAATTCTCCATACCTGCCGGCAAAGAGGTTGTTGCGACTTTTACTTTGTAATTATCTGGCTCCAAATTTCCGAAATAATACATTCCATTCTCATTTGTAGTAGCCGTTGCTAAAACAACATCTGATGCACCATCTAATAACTCAACCTCTACCCCTTCTATTCCTCTTTCTCCGGTATCGTAGTCTCCACCACCATCGGCATCAAGGAAAATCATATCCCCTATAAAGCCCTTAGTACTGTCGTGACCAGCTGGAACGAAACCGAAATTTTGTGTAAAATCATCTGTTCCGGCTAAAGTTAATCCACTGATTCCATCCGTACTTCCTTCCGGGTCAACAGTATTGATTAAATCTGCAATTATATTGTTTACGTCTGTAATCACCACTACATAATCACCTGTAGGTAAATCCGGAAAAAGATAATCTCCACTAGTACTTGTCGTGGTAGTTCCAACAACTTCTTCGTTATCATCCCACTGTTTATCTCCATCTGTATCCGAGACCAAGGCCAATGTTACACCACCTAATGGTAAATCACTAACTACGTTATAGGTGCCATCTCCATCCACGTCAATAAAAACTTTACTACCAATGTCTGGAGGCGTTCCAGCACTGGTATAACCGAAATCACCACCTAACCAAACATCACCTGGCGCCAGAATAACCGCTTCTGAAGTATTATTGTTATCTCCGTCGGGATCAGCCGTTGGTGTCGTTGTAAAACCAGCAGAAGAAAGTCCTGCTTCGATTACTTCTATAACATAAGCCCCCGCAGACAAGTCATTAAAAATATAGCTCCCATATTTACCTGTAGTTGTAGAAAAAGCTACCGTTTCGTAATAACCATCTTGGTTTGTATCTGTTCGTAAATTTACAATTACCCCAACAATTCCTGTTTCTCCTTTACTTTGGATACCATCTCCATTTGCATCATTCCAAACGCGATCTCCAATTGCTCCAAGGGTAGCCGTATTGGGACTATTCGTTTCTGATTGTGTACTGTAATTGTATCCAAAATCAGCTACTAAATATTCACCATCCGCACTAATCGTAACACTAGTTTCCATATCGGGGTTAGTAGTACCATCGTCTTCGTCATAGATGGCATTCAAGCCCGTTGGTACATTAGACAATACTTTCACTGTGTAGGTTCCAGCACTTAATCCTGTGAAGATATAACCTCCGTTTGCGTCTGTGATTGTTTTTGGACAAGTAGAACCAGCAATACAAGTTCCATCTTGTAATTCAACAACAATACCTGGTATTCCATACTCTCCTGCATCTTGGACCCCGTCACTATTTTCGTCTAACCAAATTCTGTTTCCTATCACATTATTGTAGGTAAATCCAAAGCTTAAACTATGATCTGCAGAACCATATTCGCCAGTAGTGAAGTTGATAATGGCGCTTGTTCCACTTTGTCCCGCATCATTATCTATTAGATCAGAGATTGTTGTATTTCTATCTCTACTCGTTAATTTCATCCCTAGCAAGTTGGCTTGTTGGCTACTTCCCAAGGCATTGCTTAATCTAAGACTATAGGTTGTTTTATCTATCAGAGCAGTATCTACACCTGTACCCGACCAAGTAAGGTTTACATCTGTTGAGGTATTATTAGAGAAGAAAAACTGTCCGTCATTTGCAGTAGTTGTAGTTGCTATTACAGTAGTTCCTTTTAACAATTCTACTACAATTCCATCAATCCCCGCTTCCCCTGCATCTTGCTCTCCGTCTTTATCTGTGTCTAACCAAACATTATTTCCGATTTCAATTGGAGCAGGAGTACAGACAAAAATGGGTTCACTAAGTCCGCTTGACTTTCCAAGAGAAGTTGCATTGTTAGCCACAATAAGAAACTGTCCGTCTTTACTTCCATCTTCTGTACTGAATTTTGCAACCCCTTGCGTATTTGCGGTTGCTCCTCCATCTTCAACCGGATCAAGAGAAGAAGTCATTACCTCGCGAGTTCCCATCAATACGGCAAGTCCTCCAGAAGCTGTCTCGTTATGTCCAGAATTTCCCCCTAAGCGCCATACCTCTTCCCAATAAAATTCACCTGTACTATTGATACCATCATTTGTAAGAGAAGAAGCCACCGATGTTCCAGGGTCACTGTCAGCACAAGAAGCAGCTCCTTCTAGAACCCACTCCCCATCGACAAGACAGGCATGATAAATATCTCCTGCAGATTCAGTATCGTATAGATTTCCACCACTCGCTCCTGAAATCGCTTGGTATTGTTGATATCCTAATTGCATACTATACCGATCTGCAAATCCAAGGATCATATCTCCTTTAGCATTAAAATCAATATCAGAGAATATAGGCGAAGCATTCTGTACATATCTATTCTGGTTAAAAACAAGGTCTCCCCAAACATCTGCCCAAGGTTGCCAATCCGCGTCTTCATCGTGCCCAAAGTCAGACTTCAACTCCCTATCAAAGTCCAAATCAAAAGAAAAAACCGTTCTAAAGCCAATAGACGGATTCTCTGGATCAAACTTCAATACATAAGCTTTTAGATCATTAGTGGATCCTCCATTTTCAGCAGAACAAACGCCACCAACATATCCCACACCTTTGTCAAATGCAAGGGCCCAAGGACGGAAAACGCCATTTGGACAAGAAGGAACACCCATTTCAGATAGCAGGAATTGATTGACAATGGCACCATTTGGTTGGCTACCATCTGTTGGTAAAGGATAAGTTGGATTATTTAAATCAATACTTACTAATGCTGCTTCTGAGGTATTTAAGTTTATAGTCCATAAAGTATTTCCATCTTCAGATATATCCGCATCTCCCATACTCATAGCCCCTACTTTTGCAAAGGCGTCTAAATCCACTGTTGCGTTGGCAGGGTCGGTAGATAATTGATAATCTCCAGCAGTGCCAGTAGCAATAGCCCCGGCAGTGGTTGTTCTTGTTACCGATCCAAAATCAAGCATCCTAGCTGGTTCGTTTGCCGGAACAACTCCTTGTAGGTCAAAAGAGCCTAAATAACCAGAGGCGATGTTTAGTATATAAACTCCTCCTGCTCCTTCATCACCAAGAGAAACGTGTCTTTTTAATGAAGCAGTTGTGTATATATTTTTTGAAGAACGATCATAAGTATTACCCCAAACAGATCCCACTTCAGCAATAGTTGCGATCGCTGTCTTCTCCGCATTGTCGATACCTTCGCTAGAATAATTAAAGTATAGATATCCAGTATTCGTATTGGTAGAACCATCTCCGTTTTCGTAACAGGAAATAGCGACTTTTGGATCTCCCTGACAATAATCATTGGCACTAGCTACCCCTAAGCCCGCACAACCACCAGCAGTAACAAATTGTACACGTGTTCCATTATCGCTTCCAGCTTTTGTTACTTTTGCCCAAGACTCAATGCTTGTTGGAAGATTGAAAGTGACTCTATAATTCGCTCCAGCTGTCAGGCCCGTCATTATGTAATCACCATCAGAATCGGTATAAGTGGTTCCTGCGAGCGTTCCATTTTCATCATAAGCAACTACTTCTACTCCTTGTATTCCTATTGCATCGGTATCGTCTTTAATTCCATTGTAATTATAATCCTCCCAGATATTTCCACCCAATTCTGTGGTAGTTAAAGAGCTACAAACTGTTCCTCCTCCCGAGTAGACATCCGCAGGACATGGTAAAGGACGTTGCAGTATTACCGTATCTCCAATAGCATTGTCTTCGACTAACCAAACCATAAGTGTATCGTAAACTCCTCCGTCCGCAGGTATTCCTGCGAAAGTTAAAGTAGTTGAATTTCCAGAAGGAGTATAAGTTTGAACACTTCCTCTATTTCGTTGATATTCAATGTCATCTGCAGGTGTACCATCCCATTCAATAGACATTTGCCAATCTGCAGTAAAGGTGTTGGTAGATGGTTCTTGACAATTGTCAAAAGTTGTAGCTGTAATGTTAAGTTCAGTTGAAGCAACTTGGGGGTTACATTCTACCGCGGTGTAACTTACGCCATCGAAATCAACATCATCTCCTGTATTGGATGCAATTGAAATTCTAAGGTATCTAAAATTGATCCCTGCCGTCATTGTCGTAGTTTCAAAAGTAGTAAGACTGCTTGACGTAGGTTCTAAAATATTTTTTGTCCAGATCGTATTATCTAATGACTCTTCAACAATCATGGTCGAAGTACCTGCTCCATAAGTACTTTTCCTTCGAAAAACGACATCATAATTTTCTCCGGCCACAATAACATCGGTCAGATCCAAGACCAATCTATCTTCGGCCTCATATACGTCTGCTTCTGTATTATCCGGAGCACCTTCGGCGTTCTCTCCGTTTATAACTCCAGTAGAATTTACAGCATCATAAGTATCCGCATTTCCAGAACAGGTGGCCATTATTGACATAGCCTCCATTGCTGTAATCGAAGTAGGAGCAATAGCAGCTATTTCTTTTTTTGTCACAGATTGCTCATTTGCAAACCAAGTAAATAAGAGCGTAAAGAAAAGTCCGCTACCAATACTAAAGAAGTTTTTAAATTTCATATGCTTAAGAATTATTTATGTAGTTTACGCCAATTATATTAATCAGAACAGAGCTTATGAGCTCACCTCAAAAGCAAAAATGGTTACGGAATACATGCAACCACAGATAAAAAGTACTCATCTAGTTTTGTGAAAAAATACAGAACTGGGGATAACTGTGCTCATTTTGGGTTTAACAGAAGAATTATTACTATATTAATTAGTATGACCTGGATTGGAAAGGAGGAGGTGTTTAATGTTTTCCATGTCACAACAGTTTTTTATAGCCAAAAAAAATGCCAGTGTTCTATCTTTGTCATAACTGTATAAAAAGTGGGCATAAGCTGTTAATATATTGTGACAAAACTGATAATGATATGTCTTAACTTTAGAGTGAGAAAATTCATTTTTTCATACATTTAGTAATCTTTTAAAATAATTCTCATGAGAGGTAATAACTTAGTTCGCCTTCTTTTAATGTTCGGTCCCATGATTTACAACGGCGTTACCCGTTTTTTAAACAACCGTAAAAGAGAACAGCAGATGGCTCCACCTCCACAGCCTTCCAGAGAAGAGGACCATACAGATTATGAAGACGGAGAGCCTGAAATTGAAAAACCAACTTATCGGGAAGATGATATGGTGTAGATTAGGCTAATTAGTACGGGGCCAATTATAAAGTATAATTATTTTAAGCGTATTTTGTCTTTTCTTATGAAAGTCAATCTAATACTGCTTATGCCTTTAATCTTTTGCTCATTGGGAGCGTCCCTGAAAGCTCAAAATATTACGGAATGGCAAACTCCAGCCATTGTTCAAATTAATAAGGAGGCACCTCACGCTACCTTATTTCCATTCGAAAATCGAGTATTAGCCATCGCTAATAAAAGAGCGGACTCCAAATTTTATCAACTACTAAATGGAACTTGGTCATTCAACTGGGTTTCAAAACCTCAAGATCGACAACAAGAATTCTACAAACCTGATTTTGATGAAAGCCAGTGGGACAGCATTCCTGTTCCTGCCAATTGGGAGCTCAATGGCTTCGGGATTCCCATCTATACCAATCATCAATACGAGTTCACTAATACACCCAAACCACCAGAATTACCGAAGGATAACAATCCTGTAGGCTCCTATCGGAAAACATTTGAAATCCCTGAGAGCTGGAATGAACGGCAAATATTTCTTCACTTCGGAGCCGTAAAATCTGCGTTTTATCTATGGATAAATGGGGTAAAGGTAGGCTATAGTCAAGGATCAAAGCTACCCGCAGAATTTGACATTACAGCATACATTAAATCCGGAAATAACTTGTTAGCTATTGAAGTCTATCGTTGGTCTGATGGATCTTACTTGGAATGTCAGGACTTTTGGCGGATCTCTGGAATAGAACGTGATGTATTTTTATGGGCGGCCCCGAAAGTTCATATTCGGGACTATTTTGCTAGAACAACAGTTGCGGAGAACTATGTGGATGGTGTTATTGACCTAGACATTAATCTACGTCAATACGCTTTAGAAGAGACAGATGGCTCTTTTACTGTAGAGCTAGAATTGCTTGATTCTATTGGTCAATCTTACTTTAGTGAAAAATTACCCATTCTCATTCCTTCCAAGCAACAAGATTTTTTTATCAATCACAAATTCGAAATTGGCCGGCCACTTCTCTGGACTGCAGAAACTCCGAACCTGTACACTTTGCTTCTGAGCTTAAAAGACCATAAAGGCAACCTTATCGAAACACTTAGTGCAAAAGTTGGATTTCGAAAAGTCGAAATCAAAAATGGACAATTATTGGTAAATGGTATTCCCATTTACATCAAAGGGGTAAATCGACATGAACATGATCCCATTACTGGTCATGTCATTTCTGAGGAAAGTATGCTGGAAGATATTCGGCTATTTAAAAAATTCAATATAAATGCCGTTCGAACATCGCACTACCCCAATGATCCTAGATGGTACGAGCTCTGCGATGAGCATGGCATTTACGTTTGCGATGAAGCAAATATCGAATCTCATGGAATGTATTATGACCTGGACAAAACATTAGGGAATAATCCCGACTGGCGCGAGGCCCACCTCTCGAGAATGCGAGGCATGGTAGAACGAGATAAAAATCACCCTTCTATCATCATGTGGTCTTTAGGAAATGAAGCAGGGAATGGAACCAACTTTTACCGAGGTTATGAGTGGATGAAAAAGCGAGACCCAAGTCGACCGATTCAGTACGAACGAGCACAAGTGGGTTTGGGTACAAGCGGACGTTTTGAGTGGAATAGCGATTTCATTTGTCCGATGTATCACTGGATTGATGCCTTAGAAGAGATGATGGAGGCGCAGCCGGAGAAGCCAGTTGTGCTCTGTGAATACTCGCATGCGATGGGCAATAGTGTTGGCAACTTCAAAGAATATTGGGATTGTTTTTATAAACATCCGCGGATGCAAGGAGGTTTCATCTGGGATTGGATGGATCAGGGTTTATATAAAACCAATGAACAAGGGCAAACCTTTTTTGCTTATGGAGGTGATTACGGTCCCGAAGATGTTTTTAGTGACAACAATTTTCTTTGTAATGGTTTGGTCATGCCAGATCGGAAACCGAATCCTCATCTTTGGGAGGTTAAGAAAGTGCATCAGAATATTGATATTGAAGTTGTGCGTTTTGGCTCTTTGAAAGATTCTGCGGACTTAGAAATTTTACCAACACTGCCCCCAGCCCCTAAAGGGGAGCTTCTACCTGCAGATCATTCAAAATCACTAGGTCTCTCTAATAACCTTAATTCAGAGAATGGAATCGTTCGGATTATTAATCGATATCAATTTAAGGGGTTGGAGGATTACTATTTGACTTATTCTCTTTTGGAAAATGGCAGGGTGATTCCTTTGAATACCATTTTGAATTTAGACATTGCACCGAATTCAAGTAGAGAGATACAAATTCCTTTGACTTTAGATTTAAAAGAGGGAAAAGAATATTTTCTCAACTTTTCTTTTCGACTAAAAGAAGCAACGACCTTGCTGGATAAAGATGACGAAATGGCTTACACACAAATCGTTGTTCCGAACAAATCAACAAGAAATACAACTCAATACAACAATAATTCTCCATTAAGCATTTCCGAAAGCGAAAATGAAATAAAACTTCAAAATCAAAACACCTTAATTATTTTTTCTAAAACAGAAGGAGGAATCATTACTTATCAGAAAAACGGAATCTCACTGTTAGAAAAAACATTACGCCCCCACTTTTGGCGACCTGCCACTGACAATGACTTTGGCGCTAAGCTGGAAGAAAAAT
>CAZDTI010000356.1:0-9121 GCA_964508085.1 uncultured Saprospiraceae bacterium
ATTAGATTATGTTTCTAATGCCCTAATCTTATCACTAATTTTTCCTCTTTCACTAAACCTAATTACGAAAAGAAACAGCTTCACCAATAGGCCCTGACTTGTGATTGTTTTAGCCAAACCTACCACCTTTTGATCTTTAATTTCAATGACTTCATCAAGGGTAGAACTCTCATTGAATAACAATTCATTTGCAAATTCCCAGGCAGCATCTCGTGCCAACTTCATACTGAAGTTTATTATGAAATCATCTACCTTTTTAAGGAACTTTAAAATCTTTAAAAGAGTAGGCCAAATTTCTGATAAGTCTCTTTGAATCTCATCTACCAGTGTTGATAAAATTTCATTTATTTTGTTGAAGTCAGATTCTAGCGTTCCTATTTTTTCTTTATCCGATATTTGAGCAGCAGCTATTCCTAAGTCTAAATTTATGTGAGCATTCATTCCCAATAATAAATGTTGAAGCACTATTAAACGTTTATTTTTAGTAGCTTCAAAAGCTATCTTCCAAGCGTTAGTAATTGGGAGTCCTTTTTTATAATCAGCGTATGCAGATAAATACCTATTTGCAAAAACTACGTCTAACTGTTCCATCCTTTGATCATCATCAAAGTAATTCGTATGTAGTTTTTCCTTTACATTAATAGTCACATTTTGATAAAGGGCTGCAAAATATCCAAGTGTACTTTCCTCCTTTTTTGATTGCTCAATGATTACTCCTAAGTTTTCTATTACTTCATCAATGGTATTTGCTGTCATGTTTTCTAATTTGGTTTTTTATCACCTCATTCATATCGCTTACATCTAGGATGCGAAAAGGATTCAGGGGGAAATCAATTTTGCAAAGCTAAAATACGAAAAGTTGTCTAATCACTTAGGTAGTACGAATATCACGAGGTGCCTTTCCAAATTTTTTCTGAAAGGTTCGAGAAAAATAATTGGGATCAGAGAAACCAACTTCATAAGCGATTTCAGAAATATTCAAATCAGAGGTATTCAATAGTTCATAGCCTTTTTGAAGTCTAATTTCTCGAATGAATTGAGAAGGCGTTTTGCCAGTCAATGCTTTTAACTTTCGATACATCTGCGTATTACTCATCGCCATTCTGTGTACCAATTGTATAACGCCAAAATCGGAATCTTCCATTCGCTTTTCTACTTCGGTTCTCATTTTTTGAAGAAATTCATCTTCAATCGGAGTAGGACTTTCTACGACACTTTCCCCAGTCGGAGCCATCCTACTTACAGAATAATAAGATTGCAATTGGCGCCGCAACTCAATGAGTTTTTCTAAACGAATGAATAACTCCTCCTTATCAAAAGGCTTAGATAGAAAAGCATCCGCACCGTATTTTAACCCGGCTACCTTATCTTCCTGAGCTGATTTTGCAGTCAATAAAATAATGGGAATATGGCTTGTGCGAACATCCTGTTTTAAAGTTTCGCAAACTTCATAGCCATCTTTCTCCGGCATCATAACATCACTGATGATGACATCTGGAACCAATTCAATAGCAGCGGCTATTCCCTTTGCTCCATCTCTTGCAATATGTACGGTGTAATTTACTCGCAGCAATTTTTCAATATAGGTAACGACATCTTTATTGTCTTCGATGATTAGGACTTCTGGTTTATCTGTCCCGTTATTACTGGTTGCTATTTCGAGCGGAATACTTTCTGTTGATTCCGGAATTACTTCCTCTACTCCATTTTCGTGGTTTTGTACAACAGTATGTGTTTTGCGTTTTGTAGCACTTGCTGTTTTTATGGGCAACCAAATGTTGAATTCTGTTCCTTTATCCAATTTGCTGCTGACCTCAATTTGACCTTCCATCATCTCCACCAGTTCTTTCACCAAGGTCAGACCGATTCCCGTACCCTCTCCCCCTCTGGTATTCGAACCATCTACCTGATAAAAACGGTCAAAGACATGGGGCAGCCTTTCCTCGTCTATTCCAATGCCCGTATCTTTTACTTTCATTTTCAAATAAGGCATTCCATTTTGCTCCTGTTCTTGTATGTGCAAGATGACTTTTCCTTCTTTTGGTGTAAACTTAATGGCGTTCGAAAGTAAGTTGTAAACAATGTGTTGGATTTTTGCTTCATCATAATCCATGACCAACTCTTCCGCTTCTGTGTAGAAAGTCAAACGGATGTCTTTTTCATTAGCCATTGAATAAAAAGATTCGGTCAGGTACTGGAGATAATGGACGATGTTTCCCTGGATGTTTTCTAATTTAAGATTACCAGATTCCAGTTTGGAGAGGTCGAGCAATTGATTGACCAGCCGAAGTAGATTTTTGCTATTCCTTCGAATTAATTTTTTCTCCTGAGGATGGTCTTCTATGTTTTCATTCATCCCCATGATGACCGTGAGTGGGGTTCTGAACTCATGTGTAATATTGGTGTATAAACGGGTTTTGAGTCCGTTCAATTCCTTCATTCTCTTGCTTTCTTCCAAGGCCAATCTTTGTTTTAGGTTCACTCGCCAAAAGGCGTAGACCGTTCCAAGGAACAAAGCGATGTAGGCCAAATAAGCCCACCAAGTTTTCCACCAGGGCGGATTGATGGTAAAAGAATATTGAATGGCTTCGCTCCAGTTGTTGTCAGAGCCAATGGCTTTGACGTGGAAGGTGTAAGTTCCAGGTGGAATATTTCTATAGTCTATTTTGTTGGCCGTATTTGGTGGACTCCAGTCGAGGTCATAGCCTTCCATAAGACAACTAAATCGGATGCCAGACAAATCGGGATCTTTAGTAGCTGCAAAACGAAAGGTCAGATGATTGAAATCAAAAGGCAATGTAAGGTCCAGCGGATAGTTGAAAAAAGGAACAATTTTACTGTATTCAATACGAGTAAGATTTTGATCCTTATCTTTTCCAATCCAATAATCTTGATTTGCTTCTTTCTTTTCGTTTAGCTGATCGAAATCAACAAAGCTTTGATTGATTTGAATTTCATCCAGAAATACTTTGGGTGCCGAATCACTTGGGCGAATAACATCAGGTGCTAAGGTGATCAATTCGACACTGCTTCCCCACCACATTTTATTGGTATGATCCAGTAAAGTCGCATTCGAAAAAAACTCGGAGCTCTCCACTCCCGTCAGATTACAAAATTCGGTTACTCCAGTGAGTTCTGTTTCTAGGTCATCAAATTCCAATAAATTCAAACAGCCATCGGCTCCCAACCAAATTTGTCCTTTTCCGTCTTCACTGACAGTCCAAATATCGTTGTAGGATAAGCCATCCTTTTTTGTGTAATTAATAAAAGCGATGCGTTGATCTTCCATCTCTTCTTTAGCTATTTTACTTACACCACCGAACTCCGTTCCCACCCAAATATTACCTCTTGTATCTTCGAAAAGGGTCGTAACATGATTATCCGCTAATCCTTCTTTTTTTGTAAAAAAGGTAAAGGACTCTCCGTCGTATTTAGCCAATCCAATATTTTGATATCCAATCCAAACATTTCCATTTCTATCTGTGATCATTGCTCGAATGCCATTCTTATTTTCATAATAACGACTACTCCATTCATTGGAATAAATAGTAAAATTAGTACCATCATACTTAATCAATCCTTTTTGCCCAGATCCGAACCACATATTTCCCTCGGTATCTTCCGTAATTGTTCGGGTTGAAAATGGGGCATTAGGGTCATCATTCAAATAAAAATTAGTAAAGATTTCTCCATCATAATTAGTCAGTCCTTCATTTGAAGCAATCCAAATGATTCCTTTACTATCTTCATATACTTGCCGAATGATCCAAGGGTTTAATAATTCGGAGGCCTTGGGGTAAGTGGTAAAAGTACGCCCATTATAAGTTATCAGTTCAGCTCCATGTGTACCAAACCACAGATCGTTTTTAGAATCTTCCAATATCGCTGAAACAAACCTGTTAATGGTAAAGTAGTGGCTAGCAATGTCTAATTGATCCGCCATAGGAAAGGGAAAATGTTGAAAAGTATTTGGTTTGTAACGCACCATTCCCTCTGATTTTTTGGTCCACCATATTTTATCGTTTATGATTTTTATACGATGTGGAAAGGGTTCTTCAAAACTATTTTCTATAAGGTCTTCCTTTTTGGTGTACTGTAGGTGAGTTCCTTTTAATAAACTTATTGCTCCTGATAGATGAATAAAAATAGGATGACCGTTTACATCAGAAGAAAGGTTAAAAAACGGATCTTTATTCAAAATGTCTGAAGTATAACAATCCAGTTGCCCTTCGTTTTTTTTACACAATTGATTTCCTTTTCCCATCCAGAATGTTTTATCTGTGGGATAATAATGGGAATTAGAATAAGTTAGATCCCAAATATCCACTAGTGCATGCTTAACGGTAAACGTTTCCTGAATTTCAAAAAGAGCATTCGACGACCAAGCCCATAATTTCCCTTCAGCATCATGGAATGTTTTGAGCAAATCGGTGAACACAGATTCCTGAACTTTTCCAAAAGTTGTAGCATATTGGCCATCGACTTTTGTTAGGTAACCACCTTGGAGCTTTTGTATCAAAATCGTTCCTTTTTGACCAAGACTTAAAATGCCTATATTTTCTAAGTCCAGTCCATTTTCCGGATTGAAATGATAAAAGTATTCTCCATCAAACTTTATAAGTCCCCCACTTCCTTGAGTGGCAATCCATATATTATTTAGGGAATCAATAACCATATCATAAATCTCTCTATTTGGAAGACCATGCTCGGCAGTATAATGTCGAAACGACTTACCATCGTATCTACTCAACCCATTTTGGCTAGCTAACCAAATAAATCCTTTTTTATCTTCTAAAAAATTCATCACCCGAGAGGAAGAAAGCCCTTGCTGCATCCCCAAAAACTCAAAATGCCCACTTGTTTTATCTTTTTTGTAAAAAGGAAGTGCATTGCTCGCCTCAGGCATTATTGCTTTTACCTTATCATAATTAATAGCCACCTTATTCGGAAAAGGGACTCCGTTTTTTCCAAAATAAATGGTGTCTCCTTTTGGTAAAGGAATCGATTGGGAAAAGGTAATTGGATATTCTTTTTGTAAGGAGGGGGCGGGAACCACTTTAGGAGATGCTTTTATTTGAAGCGGCTGTGGTAGATCGGTGGCTTTTATCGTTTGTCCTTTTCGTTTTACAGGGACTCCAGTAGGAAGGCTATCTCCTGCTATGGATAGCATGGGACTGGAAATTTCTGGGGAAATCACAGACCTATCCTTCTCTTGTTTACAAGCAACAAAAAGCAAAATAAAACAATAAAATATTGGCCTCAAGGGGAGTCTCATAGTTTGGAGACAAATTAATTCGTTTACGGTGGAAATTGAGATTAATGGATTAAGGATGAAAAAATTAAGGATTAAGAATTAAGGATTATTCCCACTAACGTGAATAAGGTGTTTCTCGCGTCTGAGCGAATAATCCTTAATCCTAACATCCTTAATTCTTAATCTTTTATCCTCATTCCATTTCTAAATAAAATATTTTCTCGCGTCTGAGCGAATAATCCTTAATCCTAACATCCTTAATTCTTAATCCAAAACCACTGATCAATACAAGTTAGTAAATTAAAATCTCATACTAAAAAAAGTACGCTCCAATAATTTCCAGCGCTCCGAGAATTGAATAATACAAGTAACTAAAAATCAACCCCTTAGCACAAATTCGCATTTTCCTTTTGCAAAATATGTGCTAATATCTTCCGCTTCTAAAACTGATAATTCCGGTTATTCGCCGAATATGTGCGAGCTCCTGGCCTCCCCTCGCCCCTACCTTTGTGTCAAGACAAATCGGAAAGAGACCATCTAAATACTCATCTGATTTTCCAGTTTTCAATCATGACTTATTTAATAACCTTACAAAATCAATTACAAATGAAATCTTTACACTTTACACTTTTCATACTATTACTAACTTGTCAGTTATCTGCACAAGTAACAGACAATACGATTAATGTCGAGATACAAACAAAGAGTTTGTATAGTAATATCTCTGTATTTAATGATCCCGTACCATTTGATCTGGAAGACATAGTCATGAAGGCTCATGTTTGGACAAGCCTTACAGGCTTTGAATCCTCAGCTTGTTTTGAATTCGAATCTGATGGAGTGAAGCATCTTAATGATCACCATCAACCGCTATATGCGGCAAATGGTATTCTATACTTCACTTATTTTGATTTTTATCTTGAAGGATGGGAGAGTGACTCCTCTCCTGCCTGTACTTTCAATGGAGCTGATACTGAATTTGAAGGAAAATGGGCTACCGATCATTTTCTGATCAATAATCAGATGACTAGTTTAAGGCCAGCAAATGTTTGGAGTACGGACTGGAGTAATCAGGCAAACGAATTGCTATACAATGATCCTGATTATGATATGGCGGTACGAAGTGTATGGCGTTTTAATAAAGGAGAAAATCATTTGTTTCCATTAGATTTTGGGACGATAGGTGTGGGGCAAAGCAAAACACATTACAATACCAATAAACCGGCCCCATCGGGGGTGTCCTCATCAGACAATATGGGCTACAAACATGATGCATTCCAGAGTAGTCCTGATGTTTATTACCAATTTACGCTTGCAGAAGATGCCAATGTTATCCTAAGGACAACGGGCTTTGACACCTATTTGACCTTGCTTAATTTGGACCATCAAGTGATGGAAGATGATGACGATGGCGGCCCTGGATATGGTTCAGAAATTGAGACTAAGCTTTGTCCGGGCACTTACTGGATTGTAGCTGAAGGATACCAGGACAATACTGGTTATTTTACGCTGGATATTAGCGTAACGAGTGGAATAAGCTCTGTATCTCCTGGTGCATTAAACTATACTTATGCACAATGCCCCGGTGAAACAGGTTCCGTTGTAGCTAATCCCACAGGAGGCGTACCTCCTTACGTCTTTGGATGGCCTAACGGAGAACCCGACACTTCGTCTCCACAAGCAAGTGGCATTCCAATCGGCATTAACTTCGCATCAATCACTGACTTCTGTGGGAATAGTGAAATTTTTAGTGTATCAATGAGTGCAGAGGAGGACGTCGATGCACCCAATATGGTCTGTGGAAGTGAAACTTATTATCTTTCTCCAAATGAAACAATCGTCGTAAATCCGGTTGATATTGACGCTGGTTCTACCGACAACTGTGAAATAAATACGCTGACCTTATCGCAAACTAACTTCAGTTATGATAATCCCGGCGAGCATTCCGTTACTTTGACGGCAGAAGACTATTCCGGAAATATAAGTTCTTGTAACACAACTATTACAATTATTCAAAACAACGCAACCGCTGTCCACAACCTGAAGGAACCCTTTTCTTTTACTTTGGCTCCCAACCCTACTTCCGATTGGTTCAGTGTAAAGATAGACCCAGCTGAATTAAATGCTGATACAAAAATGAGCATTGTAACACTCACAGGGCAAATCGTACGGGAAAGCATTGTTACGGATCATAATCAAAGAGTAGACATTAGTGGTCTTGCTCAAGGTATTTATCTGGTGCGGCTAAATGACAGTGAAAAAGCGGGTGTCAGAAAACTCATGGTGAAATAAGGAGTCTGGCTTAGAACCTATTTAACAACCTTTAAATCAATTACAAATGAAATCTATATTTTACGCTTTATTGATACTCTGTTTCGTACAACCCGTTTTTGCACAGCAGCATAATGACTATGAGATCCCCCAGCAGCGTACTAACGCTAAATACTTTACACCTGTATCTCCTATGAATGCTATTCATTCGAATCATAGTTCTTCAGCTACTACCAGATCAAGTGATAGGCTTGTAGCTATTGGCACATACCGTTGGATTGATGACACATGGGAGGGATCCATTGCTACAAATTACACTTACGATACAAATGGAAACATCACCTTAATACTAGAAGAAACATTCGATGGGACTAGTTGGATTAATGACAATCAAATCATTTATGAATACAATAGTAACAATAATATGACATTGGAGATTAGTCAATCCTGGAGTGGAAATGACTTCGTCAATGCCGTGCAACAGACCTATGAGTATGACGCACAAAACAGACTAATATCATCTCTATATCAAACTTGGAGTGGCAGTAGTTGGACTAGTTGGAGTCGAATTCTTTTAGAATATAATTCATCTAATAATATTACGAAACATTCACAGGAGCTTTGGAATGGTAGCGCCTGGGGGAATGGTTCTCGTACGCTTTACACTTATGACAATAATCAGAATAACACGGTCACAGAAGAGTATAACTGGAATGGGAGCCAGTGGACTAATAGTATAAAATCTACTTCTGAGTATGATGCTAACAATAAATTAATATTACAGCTCGAAGAAGTCCCAAATGGCCCTAACAATTGGCAACAAGTCTATCAGAGAATATATGAGTACGATGGTAATAACTTAGTATCTATTTTAGGCCAAGAATATTTAGACTTCTCATGGAAGAGTGTTTCGAAGATTAACAACACTTTTGATGCGGACAACAATCGGATAACTTATCTTGGCTTCATTTGGGATGGCTATAACAATGATTGGGAAAACAGTATTCTGTTGACTTGGCAATATGACGCAAATAATAATATAGTACAACAGCATCGCCAACATTGGAATAATAACTGGTTCGGCGACCATAAATACAGCTACGAGTTCGATGCCAATAACAATTTGATTTATGAGTTAAAACAGACTTATCCCGATAATATTTTGACTAATAAACATCAAAAATTTTATGCCTATGAGCAGTTTACTAATACCTTTTCTCCAGACCAGGTAGACTTTAGATTTTCTACTTTTCCAAATCCCAGCAAAGGAGATTTTACCATTGACTTAGGAGAAGATGCTGTTGGTAATTACCAGGTTCATATTTATAATTCCATTGGTCAATTAGTACACCGCAAGGATGTTCAAAATGGAACTAATACCTCTTCCTTTCATTTACCTAATCTTTCAGAGGGCACTTATTTTGTTCAACTAAATGTAGGACAAAAGCGTGTTACTCAATCCATATTTATTACGCATTAAATATCGAAACCAAGAACGGAGATCGATATTAAAACAAATCTATTTTTCTAATCCTCAAAATTCAATAACAATGAAACAAGCAACTTATTTCTTCCTAATCTTAATCAGCAGCCTAT
>CAZDTI010000357.1:0-9008 GCA_964508085.1 uncultured Saprospiraceae bacterium
AAGCTGGTTTTCTAAACTCCGCGAGAGGGCATTGTGTAAATGCTAGAGTTTGGAAAGCCTTTCCTAAGAGCATAATCACTTTTTTAGCCAGCGTCGAGTATAACCGTTTACGTTAACAGTTTTAGTTAAAAAACAACTACACCAAGATTTTCAACCAAAACAAACAAAGGAGGAAAAGACTGCCTATTTTGAAATAGGGTAGACAGTCATTGAATGTTTAATTGTTCTCAGGCACAACCGCCGAGGGGACATGGTTAACCCTGCGCAGTAGTGGGCAGTTAATAGTTTATGTTAACCCTTAAAGTTAACAATTGTTTTACCACAAAAAAAAGACAATGAAAAATTGTATCGCTTTAAACGTGTTTCTATTGTTATTTATGGCGCAGTTGAATGCCAATACCAATCCCGTATTGGATAACAATGGAGTCCCTTTGGCGCCCGGAGAGGCCGTTACATCTAAAGAGTTATTCTTAGACTTTTCTATTCCAACGGTGAAAGAAGAAAGTTTACCCGTGGCTGGCAAGGAATCGGCTATCGGACAACGTTTTCAATTTCCAGACCTAGACAAACAGCTTACAGCAGCGATAGAAGACATGGTAAGTGAGATTGAACAGGATGACATGGCTGATGTAACCAATATTCCAGAAAACGCTGAGGAAAAGAAAGGAAAAAAAGCGATTGAAGAGGCTAAAACGGGAGGAACAAAAATCGAGAGCCTTGCCGATTTAACGGATTTACAATTACCGGCCTACTATGTTCAGCCTATCGGGAATCTGGAAGCGATTGTAGTAATTAATAGCTTAAAGATGATTGCAGATCCTACTGACGGTCTTGATCCAGGTGGACGGATAGGATTATATGTAGGAATCAAAATACCGCAAAAGACCCGTGATCAAAATGGAAACCTGAGAACGGTTACTTTGATTTTTGGATCAGAGGAAATAGCGTTCACGAGTTCCGGAGGAATATCGGCGGGGAATATTCAATTGGTTAATGATGCCTGGTTTGAGACAAGTGGTAGTAAAAAGAAAGCAATAGTAAGATTGGATAAAGGAAATATCCAAAATCATGAGCAACATAGTCCCCAAAATACAGGAACCTACATAAGGTTTGGTTGTAATGGAGTGGAAGAGTTTTCCATTGAAGGCGCAGTTCATTTCTCTAGAGAGTGGATCTTACCTGCCAATGAAGACGGAGAGGCTATTACGGATGGCACAGGCCGAGTGAGTGTTGAAATTGGGGTTAAAGTACAAGACTGGAATAACATGCTGATTACGGTCAATACAAATAAACGATTTGTTTTGACCAAATTTAAAAATGTAAGTTTTTTCCTTACTAATTGTACCGTTGATTTGAGCGATTATGAAAATCCGGCAGGAATGACTTTTCCTAAAGAATTTGTCTTTTCAACAGATGATTTTCCACAGGATGATTTTCCAGATATAAATGCAACTCAGTTCGCAGACGACGTACCCGCTGATTTGAAAAATCTATGGAGGGGTGTTCATATAGAATACTTTGAAGTCACCTTTCCAAAGCCATTTAAGAAAAAATGTGATGGCAATTTAGGGAATAGTAGTAATACTAACGCCGAAGGGTGTCGGTTGAAGGTGGCGGCACAGAATTTAATAATTGATCGAACGGGCGTTTCGGGTAAGTTCTTGATCTCTGGCCAAGCGCCACTAACTGGAGGAACAATGATGGATAACAAATGGAGTTGGTCTCTTGACGAAATTGGAGTAGCTATTGTCCAAAACAGGTTTGATCAACTCCAAATAAAAGGAGGGCTTGTGGTACCGATTACAAAAAGAGATACTCCTTTTGAGCTTATTGGACGTATAGATTTTTCGAATCCTAATCCTCTTCCTCCATCAGGACCAGGAGAGGAAGAACAAGAACAAACGCAGGGACATGAATACTTTTTCTCTGTAAAGGCAGAAGGTAAGGTAGAGTTCCCGGTTTTTAAGGCTTTTAATGTGACTTTGACTTCTGCAGAAATACAGGTTACCGTTCAAAATGATCAATTCAAACCTAAGGCCATTTTAAGTGGTATGATGTCTCTTGGAAAAGGGGGAGGAGCAGCGAATAAAGAAGACGTGAAAATACCTAAACTCGAGTTTAAAGACCTTACACTCATAACTGAAGAGAATTATATTGTAGAAGGAAGTGTATTTTTGAAGGGGGGAGGAAATAAGCTTAATAACTTCCCAATTCAGATTTCAGGAATAGGCCTAGGGTTGAGTAATACCAATAAAGTGCATTTGGCTTTTAATCTGGGGTTACATTTGATGAAGCAAGAAGATGGTGGACTATCTGCAACCGGTTTGGTTAAAGTGCATGGGGAAATTATTACAAATGTACTTGGAGCACAAGAATGGAGGTTCAAAGAGGTTACGATGGATGGTTTTGCTGTTGAGATAGATTTACCGGCTATTAAAGGAGAAGGTAGTCTGCATCTCTTTGATGGAAATGATGATTATGGTAAAGGGTTTAGTGCAGCTTTGGAAGCTACGGTATTGCCTAAAGAAGCAGACAGCTCAGGACAAGGTGGGCATGAAGGTTTTGAATTAAAGATGGCCGCGATTTTTGGTAATAAAGATGGGATGCGTTATTTCATGCTGGATGGGTTTGCCTCTGGACCAGCGCTTACTGTTCCGCTACCTCCCACGCCTTTATCACTTACAGGTTTTGGAGGTGGTGTTCAATATAGGATGAAAGTAGATGGTTATGTGGATCCCGGTTCAATTCCTGAAGGCTCCGTTTTACCAATAGGGGCAGATGTGTCCGGTTTGATTTATAAACCGGATCCAAGTACTTTATTTGGGATTAAATTTTCAACCAGTATTACGACTACGGGAGTGGATGCAGCTGGAGGAAGCCCTATAACAGGATTGCTAAGTTGTATTATACGATTTGGGCCGGGGCTGTCTCTTCAGAATATCATGTTTTGGGGGACTGCAGAATTGATCAACCCTGTAGCAAATGGAGGGATAGGTTTAACATCTGGTATGGACCAAAGGGTAGAGGGCTTGACTAAGAGTCAGGAAACAATGCACAAAGAAGATAAGAAAGAAGTCGATGAAGCAGTAGATAAAATAGCGGCGAAGGTTGGACTTAGTTTAGATTTCTATGATGGCTTCAGTCTTCATGGTTTTGCAGAAGTGAATATGAAAGCTTCGCAAGGTAAATTAACAGGAAAAGGACAATTGGATTTATGGATAGATCCGAATGGCAGTTCACTATTTCCCGATGGTAGATGGCATTATTACATTGGAGGATATGAGAATGAAGCGGTAACCGTTCCAGACTTTTTCCATCCTGAGAATGAGATAGTACTCTATCCTGTTAATGCCCAATTGACCTATGACGAACTAGCAGTAACTGCATCCGCGTATATGCTCATGGGGAATGATTTGCCTGGGCCGCCTCCACTTAATGCAGCTGCAGCTAACTTCTTTGGGGTCTCACAGAATTCTAATGCAGAAAACCGAGCAACTCTTGAAGAATGTTCGGATCCAGCCATGGGTACAGGCCTGGCTTTCGGAGCCAATATGACAATTAAATATGAAAAAAAGATAACGGAGAAAATTCTTTTCGTTCCAATAACCATACTTGACATAAAAGCCATTGGAGGGGCAGGTTTTGATATCGCCTTAATACAATATGATCAGAATACAACCTTTTGTGCGGGTGGCGCTTCTGGAGATGAACATGGGGTCAATGGCTTTCGAGCAACGGGGAATATATGGGCACTTATAAGTGTGACAGGAGAGGTGTTAGGGATGGGCTTACCTGGAATTGGTTTGGGCGTTTTGTTACAGGCAGATATTCCTAACCCTAGTTTCTTCAGAGCAGTTGCCGTATTAAGGGCCTTTGGTAATTCCTGGGATTTCGACTTTGACATCGGGACAGAATGTGGACCTCCCTGCTCTATAGTTGAATAAAACATATTAAGAATGTATTCGTATAATTATATCTGAAAGATTCTTGTTATTTATTTGACAAGATAGGAATTAGAAAAGAAAGTAGCCTTTAGAGATATCACTTTAAAATGCGATCCACTTTTCAAAAATAGGCTTTATTGCCGCTGGTTTGTTAGGCGGGTGGAAGCTCCCCTTTAGGGGCCGGGGGTTGCGCTGGCAAAAAGTGGAGCGTAATTTAATATCACCAATAATCATCTAGAACCAAAGTTTATTGAACTATGAATAATTTAAAAATTGCAGCATCTTTTTTATTCTTGATGCTTACTCATTTGACATCGTTTGGACAATACGTTTTGCCTGATTACCAATCTCAAACAGTTAATAAAAATAAGTTACTATTGAGATGGGAACCTAGAGACTTAACAGAATGGAACGCTTCTATTCAAGATGGTTACGAGGTGAAAATCTATATGGGAACATCTAAGAATAATTTGTTGCTAAAACAGAGCAAAATAATAAAGCCTGCTACAGAATCAGAATGGGATATCGCCATTAATAAACAAAAAGGTACCTCTTTGGAAGAGTTTTATGCTGGATCAAAAAGACTTCTTTACATGGAGGAAGAAGTACAAAAGGAAATAATGAAAACCTTGAGAGCCAAACCTGGAAAGTCCAAGGAAGAGTCTGTTGAGGATTTTAAATTGAGCTTTTTATTGTACTCTTCTACCTACGATATGGAGATCATAGAATTATCAGGATTAGGTCTCGGTATTGATATAGAGAAAGGTTATGTTTATCGGGTAGAGGTCGCTGCTGCAAACAGTGATGTTCACGAGTTTTACTTTGATCCGTCTCAGAAAAAGGATTTATCAGTTCCTAAAATGGATGCAGCTTTTGGTAATAAGAAAGTAACCTTAAAATGGTCTACACCAGAATATAAAAAACATTTTTTTGGTTTCAACCTTGCTATTTCTCCAAATGGAAAAAGCTATAAAAATATAAATGAAACACCATATATTAACATCTTGGATACCATCACCACAAATGATGCTGCACAATATCTTACAGAGGAGATAGCGCTAGAACGGAATTATAAAGATTATTGGTTTAGACTAAAAGGAATGAATTATTTTGGTCTAGAAAGCACATTATCTTCTATCCAGAAAGGTTATGGTTTTGAAGGGGTGAATGTAATGCCCATTATTAATCATTCAGATCAAACAGAAGACAACCATGCAGAGATAAAATGGACGGTTGACCGAACGCATAATAGACTAATTAAGCATTTTGCAGTATTTAGAGCTGATGAACGAGATGGGAAATATGAAATTGTAATGGACAGTCTCCCTTCAGAAACTAGAATGGTCAGGGTTCCAATGAAAGACCCAAGGAATTTTTATAGTATTGCTCTGATTCCAAAAGATGGACCAGCTACCAGAAGTTTTCCTGTTTTTGTAATGGGGCAGGATACCGTCGCACCAATTGTACCTCAAAATTTTACCGGTATAATTGATTCAATGGGTATAGCTACATTCACTTGGGATCGAAATACGGAAGAAGACCTGTGGGGGTATAAAGTTTTTCGATCTGAATATATAGAAGACGAATTTGGTCCGCTTCATCCAAGTCCTATACAAGATACTTCTTATGTTGATAGCGTGAATTTGCATAGTGTTAATGAAAAAATTCATTATACTATTATTGCCCTAGATAAACGTAACAATAGATCTGCATTTGCTTCTATTATTTCTTTAGAACGACCGGATACAATAGCTCCTTCTTCACCGATGATTAAAACGGTTCATTTGTCCAACGATACGATAAAAGTTAAATGGAGCGCAAGCCCTAGTGATGATGTAAAACTGCACCAGTTATTTAGAAAAGAGTATCAAGAAAATGGTTGGGAACTAATTGCGGAATACAATACGGCAGAGAAGTTGAATTATTTTCTAGACACAAATTATGAGGGTAATAAAATTTATGCCTATACGGTTGTTGCGATTGATAAATCAGATCTAAGCTCTCCTCCTTCAAGGGCAATGAAAGTTCAGACCACTCCTAAGCAAGTAATCAAAAATGCATTTAGTAGCTTTGACATCAACTTTAATGAAGAGAAAAAGTCTTCTTCTATCCGCTGGAACCTGGAGGAAGAAACGGACTTAGAAGAAATCATTATTTACCGTGGAAAAAGTAAAGCAGATATTTCTATGTATAAAATCGTAGAGCCAGGGGAGGAGCAAATCGTTCAAGATTTCGAAGATAGTCAACAATGGTTCTTCGTATTTAAACCAATTACTAATGATGGTAGTTTCGCAAAGTTGAGTGATGTTATTTTAGTAGAAAAACCTAATTAAATATTTAGGTTCTTGAACAAAAGAAATGGAAACCGGCTCACCGAGCTTTCCTAAGGCCAAGCTCAATGTTCCTTTTTAATAAAGAACTAGGATATAGTAAAAATGCCGTCCTTCTATCAACATGATAGAAGGACGGCATTTTCATTTTTGACCAGATACTTAATTTAACAATTAAAACTTAATCAAGCTCAACCGATACTCTTCTGTCTTTATCTTAGCCTGCCTCGAAAGCAGCAATAAGCCATCAGGCGTATTAATAGAAAGCGAAGGAATGATAGCCATTCGATTTGGATTTTCCTTACAGATATCTACGAGAGGTAAAGAATGAAGTGGTCTGTTTTCATATAAAAAACTTCCATCTTCGTTTATAACCGTTAGCAAAGTAGGGTACAGTGCCTTTTTGCCAAATGCCTGTCTTAGTGCAGTTCGATTAGCTTGATCTTCTGGATCCATAAAGTTCCATACGAGGTAGAGCTTTCCGTCTTTAAGTCGGGAGGCGACAGACCCAAATGGATTGCTCGTATTGGTTTTTGATTTAGCAAATTGATTTTTATGTAAGTAGGTATTCCATTGCCGATTCCCGTCTTTGTCGTAAGAAATAACAAAGACCCCATTGTCTTCATTAGTGGTATCATAAACAGATGGTTTACCGGGACCTCCGGTAGTAATGAGCTTAGATTTACGGTCTGATTGCTCAACAATCATTAAAGCGCCACCATCTGGCTTAGGTAATATTTTTTTTAGAACATAGTCAGGAAGTAACAACTTAGGATTTTTTGCTCGTTTCTCCGTAGCTACATTTCTTTTTAAGTCATAGTCAAGCGGTTCAACATTGTTGGATATGACCTTTCCATCGGGAGAGGCATGCAAAGACCAAAGTCCATTCCAGACCACCTCAAAAGCATTTTTAGGAGCAAGAACACCATAAATCTGTAAGTTTCCTTTCTCGTCAATAAGCATTTCATGGTTACGAGGATAGTAAGTTTTTAAATCAATTGATTCCGTCGTAGAACTGCTACTACTGACCGTTATTAATTGGTAATTGTAGTCTCCTTTTTTTGTAGGTTTGAACTGTTTGAATATAAAAGCGGTACCTTCATTATTTATAGTAATATCATTCTTTCGATTCTTTCTGGAGTCATTTTTAAGGGTAATGTCTTTTTCCCAAATAGGACTAAAATCATCAGTGGAAAAAACTTGAATGCGTATTTTTTCTTTTTCTTTCTTTACGTGCATTTTCTGAGTGAAAACTACGAATTTAGATCCATCTGGAGAAAATTTTACACGGAAAGAGGGACTCTTAAATTGGCTCTTGCCTGGCGATTTACCCAGAACAGTTTCTTTTTCATTTACAGTTCCATCCTCGTTTAACGCTTGTACTACGAACGTACATTGCTTATCCTTCTTTTTCCATATTTTTGAAAAGAGCAAAATCTTGCCTTGCTCTAAAAAGGTATAATTATGTGATTTAAAATTTCCCATCCCTCCGGCACTAACATGAATGTCATTTTTGTAGATAGGCTCAAGAGTAGGAGAGTACTTTTCTAAATGGAGCTTTCTAAGAGTCTCGTGCCCTGTGAAATTTAGAAAATAAAAACCGGTTTCGTCTTGCCCCAAAGCATAACTCCACTCAGCGTTATTTTTGTCTTTTAGAAGGACTGAACTGTTAACGACTTCAACTTCTTGTGCGAATAGAAAGGAAGTACTTAGATAGATGAATAAAAAAAATAGATTTTTCATAAATAGCATATTGTTTTAATAAATGACCTAAGGACAATAATAAAACAGTAAAGCTACAATAAATCCTAGAGGCAACACTATAAATTGGAACAATATGTTTACAAAAAATATGATTTACTCGGTAGACGGTTTACTTTGAGTATTTTAAATTATTTCACAATCGACAAGTCTCCCGTATACTGAATCCGAACTCCGTCTATAAACAATACTTCTGCGACATAAAGATAAACGCCAGAACCGCTTACTTTTCCTTTGAAAATTCCGTCCCAACCTTGGTTAAGATCATTCGCTAGGAAATCACGTTCCTCAAAAAGCGGTGCTCCCCAGCGATTATAAATCTTCAAACTTAACACCCGTTCTACATCAAGACCACCATAGATTCTAAAAACGTCATTGTAGCCATCATTGTTAGGACTAAAAGCATTTGGGATGTAGACCTTTCTTACTTTGTCTACATCGACCATTACAGTATCGCTTCGTATACACCCTGTTAAGGTATCTAATGCACTAAAGATATAAGAAGTCGTTTCCAGGGGTTTTATGATAGGAGTGGGGCAGTCAAGACAATCCATAAAATGAGCGATTGGGCTCCAGCTTAGCTCTTGGTGATCACCAGGAAAAATGTAAGCTTGAAGGTGAACGGTATCTCCCAACTCAATTCCTCTATCATCCCCTGCAATGACATTGATGAGCGGCGGCTCAAATATATCGACCTGCTTAGTTGAAGTACAACCGCCGGAATCACTCAACAAAACTTCGTAAGTATCTCCTGAAAGCGATCCTATAAAGTTGGTATCCGGAATAGCTGTTCCATTTAAGAAGAAATCATAAGGAGGGAATCCTCCACCTAAGTTTAGAATTTCTATTTCTCCATTGTCTTCTCCATTACAAACCACTGGAGATCCTAACAAGTCAAAATTCAAAGGAGCTGGGTTCACGACCTCAAAAGCTTCTTCATAAATACATTCGTTTTCATCACTGATACTAAGGT
>CAZDTI010000358.1:0-287 GCA_964508085.1 uncultured Saprospiraceae bacterium
TACGAGAGTTGCGTAAACGAGATGATATTGATTTATTGGATATGAAGCCATTTTTGGATCAGGTGGGGAATTGACGAATTTCTTACTACAAATATGGAAACTCCTATTTTTCTAAACAGATTCGTCTTTTGGAGCGATCACAAATCCCGTTAGAGATAACATTTTTGTAGAACGCAACAACCATACGTTCATTAAGCGCTGTAGGTGCGATACCATTTATGCAAAAGGTGCCGCGCCTACGGCGCTCGAATCTTTGTGCTACTTCGTAGCTACAAAGATTTCACTCC
>CAZDTI010000358.1:297-8895 GCA_964508085.1 uncultured Saprospiraceae bacterium
GGACTACACCTAATGTGGAATGAGCAACATATCTTAGGGGACTTTACAATCTAGATATATACGCTCTCTTTCATTAACAGGGAAGAACAAATCCAAGGGCTACTTTTTCAATTTCCGCGGTCGCTTAAAAACCGGCACTGTAGAACAAGGTTCCCCATACATCATACTCTGCACGTAAGGTTGCAATTTCCTTGTCAATTCCATATAAGCAGAAGGCGGAACTGGTTTATTACTACAACCTTTAATGACTACTCTTTTCTGATCGTAATCACTCCCATCAATCGAATCTAGCGCTTTTTGAAAAGCTACTTTATAGAAAGTATCCGTATCTCCTTGAAAGATCATACTAGCATAGGGAGCAGCATTAGCAGCCACTAACATGTAAGCCCATACCGGAATAATGGCATCCGCAGAGCAGTAGACTGCCATGTTCTTCCCTTCATACTGTGTCCAGTCATGCTCTTTTAAAGCTGTCCGAAAATCTTTTTCTTTTAGGATCATTTCCATAAAAAGGTAATCCTTCAAGTCGAAGATAGCCAGTTCTTCCTTTGGGAAAAAGTCTTCTAAATTTATAGTAATCAAGCCACTGGAGGCGACTCTGTTAACGAGTGGTTTGTCTTTATCGTTTGCCATGTTGAATGGATCTGTTGTTAGAAAATGGTACCCCTTTTTAAGGTGGCAGATGAGGTGGATACGGTAGATGAGGCCCACCCGTTCCGGTACGGACTGGTTCCCTTTTTCGCACCATTTCGCATTTTGAGGAGGCCTCATCCACCCCATCTCCTAATCTACCTCATCAACCTTCCCTTTTTACTCATCATCATCCATGAAACGTATATCCTTCAAGGTAAGTTTACGTAGGTATGTTGTTACTTTTTCCCGAACCCTTCTAAAGAAAGAACGCTTTTTATATTTCTTCCTTTTTTTCCGTTCCTTTTTCGGCTTTTTAGCGTAAGCTTCCATGGCAGGATTGTATTCCGGAACCATAAAAGATTCTGAGTTTACCTCGCCAGGAATGTGTAATTCTTCTTCGTATTCTGATGGATCCACATAAGAAGTAACTTCAGTATACACCTCTTCAATACTTTCTTTTTCTTTCTTCTCCTCCTTTCCAGAAGCGGGTAATTCCACTTCGATTTCTTCGAACTCTTCCTGACTTTCTTCTTCCTCTTCAACAATCGTTTGATTATCTTCGGTAATTTCTTTTTCAGGTAAGACAACTGATGCTTCTTCGATTTGTTGCCCAGAAATGGGCTGTGCAGCAATGGATGGTTCTTGGATAGGAAATTCTGAAGTGGTAGGTATATAACCTCTTTCTGAAAGGGCAGTTTCTTCGATTATTTCAGAGGCAGTCGTAACATTTTCTGGTAGAATTTCCTCTAAGGAATCAGCTCCTGAGTCAGCCGGATCAACTTCATTTACCTGATCAAGCGTTTCAATTAGAGTTTTTTTTTCACTGAATCGTCGAGATCTTCCAATGAGATGTCTTCGATTTCTGAATCATTAAGCTCTCCGACTTCTTCCTCTTCTATTATTTTGTCAATAATCGGTTGAGAGGAAAGCAGTTTTTCTTCTGACAAACCGATGACCAATTTTCCTTGTGGTAAAGCCTCCACCATAGCAGCTATTGCATCGACCTCATTTTCAAAAGAAAAATCGTAAATCACCTTTGCTTCCACCACTGCAGGTTGCTCAGATGGAATGATAACAGGGGATATTATTTCTTCAATGACTTCTTCTTTTGTTTCCTCAACCACTTCTTTCGTCTCTCCCCCAAGCGGTAAAGCTGCTTGCATCGCTGCTATCGCATCCACCTCTTCTTCAAATTTATTTTCAGAAGGCGTTTCAGGTTCCTCTTCGTCTATCAAGGTTTCTTCATTACCCGCTTCTTCTTCTCTGATTTCTTTTAATTCTTCTTCAAGCTCAGTGACCATCGTTTCCTCTGCTTCATCAATCTCCTCTTCTGCTTCATTATCCTCTTCTTCGTCTGTTTCAATCAAAGCATCTGCCGCTAGCAAAGCCGCCGCTTCTTCTTCAGACATAGCAGATACATTTTCACCAATTACAACGGGTGCTCCTGAGGCACTATCTTCCGGTTCGTCATCAATAGCCGCTTCTGGTTCCATATCCTCTGTTAGTTCTCCTTCCTCTGCTTCATCAGAGACCGCTTCTGGATCTTCTTCGTTTTCTTCTACCGCTTCTTGTGGGAAAAATTCTTCACCAAGGATAGCTGCAGCAACTTGATCAGTCATCGCCTCTAAAGCAACTGTTTTTTGCGCACGCTGTTCCTCGCTTAGTTCTTCGATAGGAGCAGCATCCCCAATTTCCTGATCTGGTAGTTGGAAATCTTTTGGTTTCGGCAATTCACTGATGTCCTTCAAGCCGAAGTAATCCATGAATTTCTGGCTGGTAGCATATAATAATGGTCGCCCTGGCGTTTCGGCTCTACCGATGATGGCTACTAATTCCTTTTCTAATAATTTTTGAATGGTATAATCGCAGCTGACCCCTCTAATCTTTTCACACTCACTTTTGGTAACGGGTTGTTTGTAGGCAATAACCGCTAATGTTTCCAAAGCCGCTCTGGATAGGCGTTTTTTCGATGTCAGTTTTAATCGGCTCCCCACTGTACCATGAAAAGCACCTTTGGTGAAGAACTGAAAACCATTTGCTATTTCTACAATTTCGAAAGAAAAGACATCTGATTTGTATTTTTCCAGCACTTCATCAATGGCGGATTGGATATCTGCCTTCTTAAATTTGGTATCAAAACTGTCTTCCAACGCCGCTTTTATCTCCACAAAGGTAATAGGCCCCTGTGAGGTAAAAATTAAGCTCTCAATATGTTGTGACAATTGCTCCAAATTGCTGTTTTATTAGCCTGTTTTTCTAACGGAGAGCGAAAATAGGGAATTCGGCAGGAAGGAAAAAATAAAACGAAAGATAATGTGATTTTTAGGAAAATAAGCTTGGCTTGGAGTCTTTCAGAGGGTGTTTTTTCGCTTTGCTCAAAATTTAGATAACCGCAAAGGTCGCCACGTGCGCAAAGGTAACGCTATGGGAAAAGAAGGCCGGGTATTAAAAGGAAACAACCTTTGCGAAACCTTTGCGTTTCTTAGCGACCTTCGCAGTTAAAAATCCTCCAAGCAACGCAAGAAACCCCTAACTTTCTCTCTCTAAAACCGTAATAGTTTAAACAGACCATATTCCTATTTGCCATCTACTCGCCCATTTCAAAAAAGAGTATTACATTTACCTGAATATTTCTAAACTAAGTCACCTACTATCTATGCCTTCGGACAACCAACTCTTACCACAGATAAAAGACTACGTCAGTCAATTTATCACCGAACAGGTATCTCAAGACTATGTCTATCATGATCTGAATCATACCCAACAGGTAGTAGAGGGAGTCAGAGCTATTGGCGTTGCCATGAATTTGACCGAGGAACAATTGGAAGTCCTCCAAATTGCGGCTTGGTTCCATGACACTGGATATAACAAAGGCCCTGAAAAACACGAAGACCGAAGTGCAGAATATGCGCGTACTTTTTTGAAGGAAAAGCAATACAGTGAAGTTCGAATACAAGAAGTGGTTCGTTGTATAATGGCTACTAAAATTGAAAATGCTCCTACAGAAATTTTAGGAAAGGTGATACGGGATGCGGATTTCACTCATCTTGGAAATTCGTCTTATTGGGAACGCTGTGGTAAGGTGAGACAGGAATTGATACTGACGAAAAAAATATTGCAATCTGATCAAGAGTGGACGGAGTTCGAATTGCGTTTCATGAATAGCCATCAATACCTTACTGAAGCAGCAGATCGACTATTCGGCTCACAAAAGGCAAAGCACATAGAAGCCTTAAAAAAGCGCTTACAAAAACTGAATCCTAACATTGTATTTCCGGAACTTCAAAAAAAGAAGAAAAAGAAAAAGAAGAACTTTAAGGAAGGTAGTGAGTTGGGAGAACTCAACTTAGGCCGAGGTGTAGAAACCATGTATCGGACCACCTACCGAACACACATCAACCTCAGTAGCATTGCAGACAACAAGGCAAACATCATGCTGAGTATTAATGCCATTATTATTTCAATCACGCTTTCTACTTTGATTCCGCGGTTTGAAACAAATGAAAAGCTCATCATTCCAACAATGATCCTTCTGGCTGTCTGTTTGGTGGCTGTTATTTTTGCAACACTATCCACACGTCCAAAAATAACCGAAGGTGTTTTCACCAGAACAGACATTGAAAATAAAAAATCGAACTTATTATTTTTTGGAAATTTCTACAATATGAAGTTTGATGATTTCCATTGGGGCATGATGGAAATGATAAAAGACAGCGACTTTTTATATAGCTCTATGACCAAAGATTTGTATTACTTGGGAATTGTATTGGCTAAAAAATATCAATACCTACGCATCTGCTATGGCGTATTCATGTATGGATTGATTGTTTCGGTGGCAGCCTTTGCCTATGCTTTTCTCTCCTAAGTAGTTGGTCAAAACAAAACCAAAATGAACTTACAGAAAACAGCTTACCTTCTCCTCAGCGGTATCTGCCTGGTGATCGCTCTTATTTATGGCCAGAGTATTTTAATGCCGTTTGTACTCGGGGTTTTGCTTTGGTTCATAGGAAGAGAACTGAAAGCTTCTTTAAATAGAATTGGTTTTGTGAAAAATAAATTTCCGGAATGGATTAAGAACATTTTGTCCGTCGCTATCATTGTCGGACTACTTGCTATCATTGCGGAAGTTCTGACGACCAACATTAACTTTCTCGCCCACTCTCTTGACAAATACCAACCTAACATTGATTCCATAATTAATAAGGCAAGCGAATTCACTGGTGTAGATCTCAAGGCAAGAACCAAAGGATACTCCGGCAATTTTGATTTTGGTGGAATACTACGCGCACTTTTCGCATCTCTGACCAACATCATCAGCAATTCTTTCATGATAATCCTCTATGCTGTATTTGTATTGTTAGAAGAGTCGCATTTCAAACCAAAATTAAAAGCCATTTTTACAAAAAAGGGACAAAGTGATCGGGTAGACTTATTGCTAGACCGAATTGGAAACTCCATCTCTAGATATTTTCGATTAAAAACCCTTGTGAGCTTAACGACAGGTATACTCAGCTATTTTGCTTTAAAAATCATAGGAGTGGATGCGGCTGAATTCTGGGCCTTCTTGATTTTCATATTAAACTTCATTCCTACCATTGGCTCTCTGATCGGCACCATCTTTCCAGCGGTTTTCTGTCTTTTTCAATTTGGAACTTTCCTTGAAGGAATTCTCGTCCTTTCTATTGTAGGAGCAATTCAGGTTTTTGTTGGAAACTTCCTGGAACCGAAGCTCATGGGAAGTTCAATGAATATCAGCCCACTGGTCACCATTTTATCCTTGTCTATTTGGGGAGCCATGTGGGGAATTACCGGAATGATTTTAAGTGTTCCGATTGCTGTGGTAACGATTATTATATTGTCTCAGTTTGAAAAGACGAGAGGCGTGGCGGTGATGTTATCGGAGAAGGGAGCTGTTTAAAATCTGCTGGCATAGTTTGTTCCAGCCCAATAATGTTCAATAGAAAAGCAACTCTAAAGAAGAAGGGAGGAGCGAGTTTTCTTTTTTGTTTATGTTTCTTTGACTTCATAATTGAAAACCATAGAATCGAAAGCGTGAAAGACGATTTACTGATTTTGCATGTAGGTTGCAGTTGGTAACTTATCCACGTTGATAGTTGTTATAGTATCCCTTTTGGTAACTTAAAACAGACTAACCAATCGAGGGAAAAATATTACCATTCCTAATGCTCATACGCAACATAGATCATGTATAATTAGGTCTAGGATCACCCTTGTTGGTGATTTTTTTGATTTTAAAATACGCTTAGTCATTTGAATAGGATAAAGAATAAAGAGGCTCTCACCTCTCCCCATAACTAAGGTACAAAAAATATTGTTTCGTACTTTACAAAAGCTTAACTACAAAAAAGAGAGTCAGTCTGAATTAACTCTCTTTAAATTTCATATACTCTACTTTAATAATCCATATCTTTCAAAGATAAAGTAGAATGTTAATTTACATTAAGATCAGCTAGAACACTTCTTGTATTTTTGAGAGCGGTATACCTGCTCTGTAACACCAAGTGAATACAAAAAGAAGTATTAAAGAGATAAAAAATATTGCTTGTTGTAAAAAACATTTTAGCTTTTTATTTTTTAAGTTAAATATTGATAGCCAAATAAAAGTAAGAATACTACTTAGTATTAATACGCCCCATATCCAACCTAAAATAGTTGGCCCAAACCCTCTCCAAGTCCATTGAGGTGCCATCCATAATATGAGATACGACAAAATAGTACATAAGTAAAACGATTTGTTTACTTTTTTAATCAAAGAGTGAGACATACGATTTAATGTTTAATTGAATACATTAGAGCTATCTTACTTCTAATAACGAAGAGATAGCCCTAATGTTTAATTGTTCTAATCACAACCCAAATCACTAATTGGTCTCTCTCCCCTTAGTACTTCTGCAACTTTATCCCAATCAGGTCTATTTTTAACAGTAACAATCCCCGTAGAAGAGCCTCCATTATTAGTTATGAATGCTGTCATCTTAGTTTGGAAGCTTTCCCATAAAGTATCAGCTCCTAAAAAAGGATTTCCAAGAGTTCCAATAATAGCGAGGTTTTCTATAGTATTTGATCCAAACCGATCAACTCCTCTCACAAAAAAGTTATACGATCCATCAGGATTTAATTCGTATCCAAATTGTCTTGTTCCACTTACAGGATGATTACCTGCAATTGGCGCATTCATTGTCATAAAGTTCCAATAATTATTTGAATATTCAGAACATATAACAACACCATCATCTCCGGGTATATCTATATAGATAACTGAACCAAGTGGATTATTGGAATTCCATAAATCTGTCTCTTGAGTACAAATCGAAGGGTTTAAAGGCTCACAAAAAGGACCAAATTCAGACCCGAGTACTGAATCATCAAAAAAGTCATTAATATTTCTTCTAAAATAGTCTAGAAAGCTATTAGCTGTAAACTGTTGTCCTGTAGTAGGATGATTTGGAAAGTTGCTAACATTGACTCCAAAATAGTCTAAGTTAACATGTGTGCCCGTTGCATGCTCTAAGGATTGAATTTCAAAGCTATTGAAAAAATCACTTGGTAGACCCTCAACCTTATCTAAAACACTTTGTGGGGCTGTATGTTGTGCTAATGTTTGCCAGTTTTCTATTCGATCGCAATCAATCTCTAAGAGCAATGCTGGATTATCTAGCAATAACTCATCTATTCTTTCTCCAATGATTTCTGCAATACATTCTTCATAATCTACAGTACCACAGTTATCAAATTCTGCGATACAGGCTCCAGGTGATCCTGGAGCTTCATCACAAAAATCACAAATAAAATCACCAACAGAGAATTGAGGATTGTTTGATAATCTATCTCTTATTTCGTCGATTGTCTCTTCTACGCTAATTATTTCTGTTGGGAATCCATCAGAATCATTATTCTCACTGCAAGCGTTATTAATTACAGAAGCCATGACACTCTCAATAGCATATTGAGCAGCCTCTCCACAAACTTCTCCTGATAATTCACTCTCTAGGTTGTTGAATTGATTTTCGGCCATTCCTCCAAAAGAGAACATGCAATCTTCATTGCCTTCAAACCATCCATCGCCATTATACTCCCAATTAGGTGCATTGTTGACAGTACCATTACCACCATTATTCTCGTCACCGTCAGTATTAAGCCAATCATCATTTCCCCACTGATTTTGCTCATCAGGACACCAAGCCCAAAAATGGAATAATTGGTATGAGCCATGATTAGAGCCATGAAGCCCTCCCGCTGATTGTGGCCTGTATAAGGTTCCATCGGTGGTTGACCAACCTGTTGTGTTACTTGTATAAGCCTGACCTGAGTATGGAACCCAGATAATTACTTCTATAAGACAAAGTCCTCTAGGAGTTACTGAATGCATAGCATCTTGAATTATATCACTATGAAGGTGTTCTATTAAGCATACACTTATATAATCATTGAAATGTTGTTCGTGTGCAGCGAAGGTAGTTATAGCTAACATTGTTTTTTCAATTCCTAGAGTTTCGACTATTTCCTTTAAGGTTTTTTGCATGAAGGGCAAATCGACTTGAAAATAGCTAACATTATTATTTACAACGGCGGCAAACAAAACACTTACAACTCTTCCTTCTACTATTGTTGGTATAGAAACAAGATAATTATTATTATCTACTTGTTTAACAAGACGAGCTTCATTCCAATCGAAAGTTCCATTGAGGTAGATGAAATTGACTGCATCTACATAATCTATGTCACCACTCATCATATGATTCCAAATAGTGTTTAGCTGTGTATTAGAAGGGCTTGTCCAATTTTTATCACGTTCCGATGCGCCTATTTCTGAACTGCCCATTTGATCTGAATTAACGGAAGTACTTTGAAGGTCGTCATCTTTGTCTTTTTTACACGAGTTTAAAAATACACTAATAGTCAATAACATTGATAATAATAATAATTTTTTCATGGATTATAGAT
>CAZDTI010000359.1:0-8800 GCA_964508085.1 uncultured Saprospiraceae bacterium
TCTGGAGTTTGAATCTGAATGAACTTTAACTTTCGCAAAACATAAACGAAAAACTTCTTCAACTTATCATTCGATGATTTGGCATTAGCTTCTTTTTCTTCTGAAGTCGCGTCCACCCTGGATGTGATTGTAAAATTATCACGTAGAAAGGCTAAGATATATTGATAGGCATTGAATAGCTTTTCTGCGGATCCTTTATCAATAGAATTGGGAATGAAATTCTTTGCGATATTGCTTAATACATTTGATGAAGCTTCATATTGTAATTCTAACTTAAAGCGATCTACATCATTTCCATCCGCATCCACCGTTTGGTCTTTTATCATACGATCTATAGTCGTCGATGAAAGACCTCTTTGCTCATAAGTTGTTCGGAAAGCACAAATGATAATAAATAGGGTTGTCGTTCTTTGCTGCCCATCTATGAGTTCATAACGGGCGTCTTTATTTTTATAGACTACAGTACTCCCAATGAAATATTCTTTCATTGGATTATTGTCGTACTCTTCAAACAAATCATTCAGCAATTGATTGACCTGCCGTTCTTCCCAGACATACTCTCTCTGATAATCAGGAACGAGATAAAAGTTTTTAAAGCAATTTTCTAAATCTAAATACTGAAAGTTTATCTGAATATTATTATTTTCTGGAGACATTGTAAAACTATTGTTTTGTGAAAAAATAAGTTTGCCAATTCTCTCTAGTATGTTTTTAAAACTTGTATTTCTTTCTTATTTCATTTACAAAAATATTCCTTTACCAAATGCCCAACACTTGAATTACGACTCACCTCACTATGTGGCACCAAAATATAATTCCACTCTTTCCCTCCATTTTTCTTAGTATAATCAGAAGCATTCTTACAATACTTCAACGCTGCATCACGCTTAGCCAAAACACTGGCCTCTTCCATTTGGTCAGCCCTTTTCACTTCTATTATATATATCGAATCATCAGATTCCGCAACAAAATCCGGCTCATATCTTTTCGAATTATTATCCCAATAAATTCTAAACTGATTTGGCGCTGGCCTAAGCCATTTTATCACCTCTTTGTCATTCTCCAAAACGAAAGTCAAATCTTGCTCCGCCTTACTGTCAAACTTATATTCAAAATGACAAGCCTTTTCAAATCCACGGTAAACATATTTAGAAACATCCTTAGTCGGCTTCACTATTTCCCGATAGTCTTTATATCCTTTAGAAATTAAAGCAGAAAAATTCCAGTCTTCAATCCTAACAAAGGGTAGAACGTTTGGTGCAATATATTCCGGCGTGGACAATTCAAGATGCACATGCATTTGTTGATAAATCTTTTCGGCGATAGCAGACTTAAATTGATAGATCGTTAGACTCAACTCTTTATCATCCGGTATGTTCTCTTTAACAGCATCAAAAGCTTGATTCGCCAAATGATACAACAAATCGGAATTATCATCATAGTCTATTTCAGGGAAGTTTATTAACTCTGCTATTATTGACTTTACAGGATTACCATAAGCTCCACTTGGTCTGGCTTTTATAATTTCGACATTCATCCCATCTGTAAGATTCATTCGCACAATCTCTTGTTCCAAGGCCAAGTAGTTCATGTCGGAAGTATCCAGATCAAAATGTTTAAAGGTTGCAGTAACTTCTCCCTGTACTAAATCCATCCGAGGAATCTCGATAATCTTCTTTGAATACTCTGTTACCATTCCTTCATAAATTCTCTCCGCCTCAGCTACGATATCAGGCGCAAAGATATTCTGTTGTCCTTTACTAAGGTTATCCTTTACCTTCTGCAACACCTTTTCCTTTATTTCCTTCTTTGCTAAATCAGACGCCTTCTTTACACCTTTCACTTTATTAAAACTTGGCAAAACATCAATGATTGCTCTTTTTGCGTCTAAACTATTCTGTGCTTTCTGCTTTTTCTCCGGCACCTTTATCTTTTCAACTTCTTCTTGTTCCTTCTCAAATTGAATATCTAAAACTGGCTTAGCAGTAACCACCTCCGTTTTCACATCTAACACTTCATCTTCAATTTCAACAATATTCATTTTATTAAGTACAGAATTTGGATCCTGGGCCGCCTCAATCACTTTTTGGAAATTGTCATGTGCCACCACCGTCAACTTATCAACGTTCTCCTCTCCTGTCCGCTTACCATCATATGGCAATCTCAAACCTCTACCAATGGTTTGCTCGATCAAGGTAATGGCATTCGCGGCATTCAATGGGCAGATCGTATACAGATTTGTAACATCCCAACCTTCTTTCAACCTGTAAACATGGATGACTATTTCAATTGGATTATCGCTCTCTTCTAAGGATAGAAATAACTGTTCTATCTCTTCATCGTTCTTTGTCGTGCTATCTACCTGAAGGACTTTGTCTATATATTCTCCATTATAAAATTCAACCGAGTTAATAAACTCATAAGTTTCCTTCGCATGATTCGTATCCTTACAAACAACAAGAATAAAAGGCTTGACTAATTTCACTCCATTATTTGCCGAATATAATTTCAACTCATCCTTGGTTGTTTTATGGATACTAATGGAGTCTTCTAGCTTAATCAATTCAATCTCTTTATTCGATAAACCCTTTGCTTTGAAATTCCTACGGGTGGCGATAGTTGGATTTTTAATATATTTCCCATCGACCAAAGCCTTCGCCAAAGAATATTCGTACACTATGTTTTTAAAGACAGACTCATCCGGCTTATAAGGAGTTGCGGTCATCTCTAAACCAAGTACTGGTTGCAGTTCATTTATTGCAGCATGGCCAGCTTTACCATGATAACGGTGAGCTTCGTCCATCAAAATAACCAAGTCGTCTAAACCAATTAAATAATCCCAATAACTTTGCCCCAGATATTCCGACAACCTTTTGATCCTCGGTGCCTTTCCTTTTTCCTTTCCTCTGGTCGCAGCTTTAGTATCCTTATTGAATTTCTGTACATTGAAAATATTGATTCTAATTTCTGAATCATTGAAAAGATTTCCTTGCTGCGCATAATTTTCTCCAGTGATTACTACCGGCTGATTATGCACAAATTCGGCTATCCCGCTGAACACATATTTATGAAAGCCGGGGTTTCCAAAATCCTCAATCAGCTTCTCATAGATCGTACTGCCTGGTGCTAAAATAAAAAAGTTCTTAATGCCCTTTTTTAAATATAAATACGTAATGCAAGCTCCCATCAGTCGTGTCTTTCCAACACCCGTTGCGATGGAGAAAGCAAGGGATGGAAAAGTTCGGTCAAAGTCTGTGCAAGTAGGGAAAAGTTCATTCACCTTCTCCAAAGCTGCTCCTAAATCTACTTCTTTTTTCAAGGCTAACTCCTCTGCTAACTTTGCTACAATATCCAAGGATTCTTGCAATGGATCCCTTAAAGATAATCTCTGTTTTATGTACTGTGTGGTCTGATTCATAACTAATCAAAAAGTGTTTTTTGTTTTGATCCCTTCTTCTTTTCTATGGTATTTAATTCCTGAACGGAAGTTTCTTCTGATATGTCTTCCTCTTCTCGGTCAAAAGGCATATCTATTATATTCAAACTATAATCTTCTTTTCCAAATTCACATCTGCCTAAAAGCATCTGCGGAATTTTTTTGATGGTGATATTAGCATGTCGTTTTTTACATGCCGCCGAAAATGCTTTACAACAAATCAATACACTTTCATCACCCTGCATTTCTTCGTTAATTCTGTCTAGTGTTTCGACAGTGATAAATTGAGTTGTGGTATAAATATAATCCTGCTCCGTGCTATTTCCTTGCTTCCAATAGCGGCCTTCGTCTGGCTGGTAACGGAAGCCTTCTTGCTTTGCCATGGCTGCAGCGAGCATGTCGGCGTTGTATTTTTCATCGATGATCCAGTTGCCGTATTTGTCTTTTTTTAAGAGACTCGGAGCAAGGCTATAGAATTTGAAACCACTTCCTCCTTGCCAATCACATAGCTCTGAAACTCCTTTTGTATCAGCACCAGTAACAACCGAATTTAACCTGGGAATACAATGAGAAAAAATATGATCTCCAAGTTCAACACCTAAAAATCTTCTTTTCATTTTTATAGCAACAGCCGCAGTTGTTCCTGATCCTAAAAATGAATCTAAAACTAAATCGCCTTCTTTTGTAGTCAACTCAATACACTTCTTAATAAGTAATTCTGGTTTTTGCCCTTGAGGAAAACGTACTCCTCCTTCTCTTGTAACATTATTCCAGTTTACATTATCCCAAAAGGTTCCTATTTTTTCTCTTTTATAAACCTTTTTACCTTTTAAAACTGCCACATTTCTAAACCAACTTACAAGTCTCTTCTTAGGGCCTACAAATAAAATTTCAGTTTCCTTTCCTTTGTTTCGACCTGATACAGGAAAGTACTTAATCATGTACATATTATTCTCATTATCTGTAGCATCTTGCACTCTTGTCCTAATTGAAGTTTGAGCATTCTCTGTTGTATAAATCTTATCGAAATACTTTTTAAATATCTGTAATTCACTAACTCCTTCTTCTTTAGAGAGACGACTTACACTTTTTGTTTCATACTCTGCTATCCTATAAATTCTAATATCATTCCCTGCTCCATCTTTAACGGTCGAAAAATATTCTTCTTTAGATCGTTTATATAAAATTGTAGTATACTTAAAACTCTTCCCTGCTTCTTTCATATTTCGCAGATATATTTCCAAACTTATCTCATCATATAAAGGATTAAAAGCTTTAAAATCAAAATTAGAGTACGAAAGAACGAACTCGATATTTTTCTTTAACCTACGGTCTTCCCCCCCTCCGCTTGCACCGGAACTACTTTTAGTCTTTACAGCTATAGTATTTATATATTGATTTACTCCAAAAATTTCGTCGAGGATAATTTTTAAATGTGCAAAATAGTTATCATCTATCTGAACAAATATAACTCCTTCTTTATGGAGAAGTTTCTTCAAAATCTTTAACCGTTGAGTCATTAATGAAAGCCATAAAGATGCTTCAATACCATCATCATAATATTCAAATGCCTGACCAGTGTTGTAAGGAGGGTCGATATAGATACACTTCACTTTCCCCGAATAGTCTTGCTCCAAAGCTTTCAAAGCCAACAAATTATCCCCATGAATTAACATATTCTCTGTATCCGAATCGCCATAACTATATTCTGGTTGTTCAATCAAAATACGTGGTTCCAGTTTAGGCTCTTCCCCTTTCCCTATCCAGGTGAGCTCTAATTTTTGTAATTTCTTTTTTCTCATATTAAATCATGTTCCATTTAATGGTAAATAGTTCTTTCATATTGATGTCTTGATTAAGCCTTGCTTCAATTTCATCCAATAATTTTTCTTTACGATCATCCACTTTATCCTGAGCTTCGAATAAGTGTTGTCTTTTTTCCGATCTTTTTTTCTCCAGGTCTTTTATTTGGCGCTGTGCCTTTACTTTAGCTTCGAGATTAAGCATTTTTTTTGCCTCCGACTTTTTGAGTTTTATCTCTGCATCCAAGTCTTTTATTTCTTTATCCAAACTTAGCTTCATATCATCAGCCCACTGATCGAGTTTATCAATTTCCGTATCGAAGAAGTCTTTATTACGAACTGCGTTTTTAGAAATAAATTCTTGCTTTTCTGCAAAGGTCAGTTCCTTAAGTTTTTTCAGAATGGCATTATCAGGATTCACCGTCTGTCCTGTATCTGCCTCAATGGAAAAGAAACGCTCTGCTAGTTCTCCATCAATATGTTCTCCATCATCTGTGAAGCAAGCCAGCACCAAGTAGTCTTCATTCTCGAAAGAAGAAATAGCGATGTGGTTTACTTGTAGCCATCCTGATTGACCGATATAGTCCTGCAATGCAGTTACCTGCGTATTTGTATTGGTGTAATCAAAAGTCAATTCCTGAGCGGGAGTATCCATATCTTTACAAGCCGCTAAAATTCTTTTCGCCAAAGAATGACCTGCTCTGTAGATATTGGTATCGTCGGGTACATCAATATCTGACTTTCTTTTCCCTTCCTCCGGCCTCAGTATCAGGTAAGGGCCTGGGTTTATTTTTTCTGTCGGAAAAGGATTGTTAGTGAGTGTAAAGGAATATGCCTCTTCATTGAATTGAGCGGAATCACTTAAATAGAATTTTGTGGTTTTCCAAAGTCGCTCTTCAAAACGATTGAGATACTCTTTACTTTCGGAGAGGTTAGTTCTTAGCTTTTCCCTTACCTCCTCATCAAAATTTTCCAATAATACTTTTCGGGTGTCTTTTAACTTTTCAGAAATATCAGATTTCAACTCTGCTTGCAATTCATCAAAAGCGTATTGAATGTCCTCCGGTGTTCGACAATCGTTATATATCTGAGCAATTCGTTTTTCAAAGTCCACTCCATTTCCTATAGAACCCAGCACTTCATCAGAAGCCCCAAAAACGCCATCAAACAATTTGAACTTTTGATCTAACAATTCATATACGCGTCTATCAGCAGCATTTTTATTATTCAAGAAGTTGATGACCACCACATCAAATTTTTGTCCATAGCGGTGGCATCTGCCTATTCGTTGCTCGATGCGTTGTGGATTCCAAGGCAAATCAAAATTCACCACCAGAGAACAAAACTGTAAATTGATTCCTTCTGCCGCAGCTTCAGTTGCTACGAGGACTGTTCCTTCCTCTTGGAAATAATCGACTATCGCAGCTCTTTTATCAGCGGTGAGAGATCCGGTCAGTATATCCGTTCCTTTATGCTTTTCTAAGTAAGCTTTATAAATGGCTTTTGATTTAGGATCCGTATTCGATCCATTGAATCTGGCTACTTTTCCTTCGTAGCCTCTCTTTTCCAAAAGGTCACAAAGAAAGTCCTGTGTTCTTCTGGACTCTGTAAAAATGAGCGCTTTTTTATTCGCTCCTAATTCTTCAAGCGCTTTAAAACCTTTATCCAAAGCCGTAAATAAATGCTCTGCTTTAGAATTCTTCTGAATCTTTTTAGCTAAATCTCTGAAGGATTCCAAATCAACTTTCTCTGCTCGCATCTCTACCAATTCCTCCGGAGAGAAATATTCAATATCTTCTAAATCTTCTTCCTCTTCCTCATCATCAACCCATTCTTCTTGCACTTCATCGTAGGTTTCAAAATCCTCAGCAAAAAATCCCAGATCAACATTTTCATGTCTTTCTAATTTTTCCTCTAATCGTTTTACCAAAGCATCCAATGTTCCGTGAATAGCATGTGTAGAAGAAGCCAACAACTTCCTCAATATCAAAGTCATCAATTGTCTCTGACTGTTAGGCAGAGCATACAATCTATCCCTTTGTAAATATTCAGAGACATCCCAATACAACTTCATTTCATTTTTCCCAGGCGAAAACTCCTCGACTATCGGAATCCGTTTAGTATAGTTGATGTACTCTAAAACCTGTCGCCTAAGTGTTCTCTGACAAATCGGTTGCAGACGATTTCTTAGGTCTTCATAATTTTCCGTTTCCACCAATCGACTATACTGGCTTTTGAAACTCTTTAAGTCGCCAAAAATATATGGATCAATCAGACTAACGAGTCCATACAACTCAAGCAAAGAGTTCTGTAACGGGGTGGCTGTTAGCAATACCTTTTTGCAATGCGACAAGGCATCTTTGATAGCGTTTCCAATTTTATTGGTTGGTTTATAAACGTTTCTCAATCTATGCGCTTCATCAATAATGACTAAATCCCAGTTAATATGTTGGAGATAAGGTGCTTTATTTTTTGCAAAATGAAATGAACAAATAAGGATATTATCCTTCTGGTCAAATGGGTTTAGATTTCCTCCTTTGATAGCTGCATTGAAGGATTTGGTTTCTAAAATGGAAGAAGGTAGATAGAACTTATCTGCCAGCTCTCGGTTCCATTGCTTCCGAAGATTGGAAGGCCCGATAATCAATAACTTTCTCTTTCGCTCTGCCCACTGTTGAGACAATATGATACCTGCCTCAATTGTTTTCCCCAAGCCCACTTCATCCGCCAGTACAGCTCCTTTAGAAAGTGGAGATTTAAAGGCAAAGAGCGCTGCTTCTACTTGATGCGGGTTAAGGTCCACTTGAGCGTCTTGTAGAGAGGCTGTTAGTTTTCCGACATCGTTAGCTGGTAATTGTCTGGTAAGTTCGTGTGCAAAATATTTTGCATGATATGAGGTGATGCTATTCAATAGTCATTCTAATTTTGTCCTGTGTTTAATCTTATCTGTGCCTTTGTTGCATTGAGCAAAGGATCGCAATATAAGGAATGATCTAGATTTAGTCTTGAAAATTAAGACTTATCCATTCCTTTCTTGTTTTGCTAGGGTTAATTGGTTCGTCCATATTCTAATTTTACAAAATGTGTTGTCAAAATTAAAATATTTGTAGTAGCTATAACCTCTGCAAAGAGCAGGGAGAAACAACTTAAGAATATGTGTACGAGTTTAGGAAAAACGTATTTCCCTTAGATAAGTTTTCGCATAGATTAGGTTACTCAAGTATATTGAGCAAGTGCAATATAGGAAAAAATACATCTCATTTAAGATTTTTACTAAAACTGTTTTGAAGTATAGTTAAAACCTTCATTTTTCAGGACAGAAAAGTAAGCTAAGGCACCAAACTCCGTCAAATCCAAAACCTACAAAGTCCCCAACCTCTTCTACAAACAAAAAACCCAAAAACTAAAAGGCTACATTCATCACTTATCCCGAATTAAAACCAAATTCTAGAAACAAAACACTCCTTCAAACCAGCACTAGAAACCATATTTTTACAACCAAATCCTCCCCATATCCCAGTCCCTGACTAAGATATCCCCCATCTTGCGCATTTGTTCCCGA
>CAZDTI010000360.1:0-8791 GCA_964508085.1 uncultured Saprospiraceae bacterium
TTGCTTTTGGACACCTTTAAAGAAAAAGAACCAAATGGAATCATCTAGAGCCTAATAAAAAGAGCCAGACAACGAATAGTTATCTGGCTCTTTTATTTCAAATTTAAGACGCATTCTACTTCACAAAAGACATCATTTTCGACTGTCCTTTTCCATCTGTTACATTGTAGAAATAAACACCATTTACATAATTCGCAACGTCTACGGCTACTGATTCGGCTTGTGGATTTACGACTATTGTTTCTATCAAATTTCCTGTGGAGTTGTAGATATTTAAGTTTGCTTCATTTACATCTATATCATAAGCGATATTAATTACATCAAACACTGGATTGGGAAAAGCCTTACCAATCGTGTATTCAAAATCATTTGTGCCCGTTGCTATACAAGCCTCTAAGTTGGTATCTTCAATCGAAACATTCAGCGTTGCGGAAGAACTTGGATTATTTCTGTCAAAGAAAACAACATTCCATTCTGACTCATGGCTCCCATACGACGATTGATGAAAACGGAATTGATTGTCAGAATCACCGGACTCCAGTGTTAAATTAGGAACAGCAGATCCTAACCAAGTCGTTGTTTCATTTACCGGTGAGAAACAAACAGAGCCTAAACAAATTTGTATCCTAGTTTCATCCGAACTGGCTAGGCAAATTCGTTCTAATCGAATGGCTATTTCAATTATCGAATTACTAGTATTGCTTAAAGCAATATCCTCTAATTCAATCCCTCCGTTTGCGTCAAGCACAATACTTTCTGTGCTAAGTGCTAGGCCCTGACCTTGAGCAGCAGCTGAAGAAACAAATAACACTGCAATTAAAAGTGTAAAAATTGATTTCATAATTTCATCTTTTAGTAATTAACAATACAAGTGTAGGAATTGTTCTATATAAAAATACAGAAAAAATTAAAGCATACTCAATTTAGAAACTGTTTTGACAAGTAGTACCTAAATATTACATAAAAAAGCCAGATGAAATCAATCACCTGGCTTTTTTATTTCAAGAAATAGTAAAGGTTACTTCACAAAAGACATCATCTTCGATTGTTCTTTCCCATCTGTCACATTATAGAAATAAACACCATTTACATAATTCGCAACATTTACTGTTACCAATTTTGCTTGGGGATTTACAACTACTGTTTCTACCAATATTCCGGTGGAATTGTAGATGTTCAAGTCTGCTTCATTTACGTCTATGTCGTAAGCAATATTGATTACATCTAATGCTGGGTTTGGATATGCCTTTTCGATCGTATAATCGAAGTCATTTGTTCCACTAAGTAAATTACCACCTTCAATGCACACCGTTAATGTAGCCGATGTAGCAGGATTGTTTCTATCAAAGAAAACAAGATTCCATTTTGATTCATAACTGCCCTGTGGAAGCTGACGTAAAGAGAATTCATTAAAAAATGTATTTGGCTCTAAAATTAAATATGGAGAGGCACTCACATCTCCCCAAGTTGTTGTTTCATTTACTGATGGGAAAGAAAGAGTGGATAAAATGAATTCTATTCTCGTTTCATCGGTAGGCACAAAAACAACTCTTTCCAATCGGATTGCTGTTTCGATTGCATTATCACTATTGTTTATTAACCGAATATAACTTCCCAATTCTATATTCTCATTTGGACCAAGGACAATATTATCTACATTTAGCCTAAGATCCGGAGGGCTACAAGGTTCTAAGGTTGGATCTTCAATGGAGACGTTTAGTACTGCTTCTGTCGTAGGATTGTTTCTATCAAAAAAGACGAGATCCCATTCTGATTCAGAACTGCCGTGTGGCAATTGGTGAAAAGAGAACTGATTATCTGAGGCACCCGGTTCTATTGTTAGATATGCGGTGCCACTTGTTTCGCCCCAAACCGTTGTTTGGTTTTCAGCCGCAAAACAAAGAGTACCGATACAGATTTGTATTTTAGTTTCGTCTTGGTCTGTCATACAAATTCTTTCCAATCGCACGGCGACTTCTATTGCTTCGCTACTGTTATTTGTTAACGTAATGTCCCCTAATTCAAAAGCTCCGCTAGCATCAAGCACCAAATTTTCTGTACTGAGGCTAAGATCTTGGGCAACAGCTGTAAGTGTAAACAGCGCTGCCAAAATGAGTGTAAATACTGTTTTCATGATTTTATTATTTAATGATGTAAACGATTTTATAAATATAAAAATACAGTATTTTTTGAGACTCTTACATTCTAGAAACTATTTTGTCAGATAGCACTTAAAAATAAAAAAGCCAGATGATTGATTTCATCTGGCTTTTTTATTTCAAGAACTAGTAAAACTTACTTGAGAAAAGACATCATCTTTGATTGTCCTTTTCCATCGGTTACGTTGTAGAAATAAACACCGTTCACATAATCGGCAACATTTACGGCTACTGACTCTGCTTGAGGGCTTACTACTACTGTTTCTACCAACTTCCCTGTGGAGTTGTAAATGTTCAGGTTTGCTTCATTTACGTCTATGTCGTAAGAGATATTGATTACATCAAGTGCAGGATTAGGGAAAGCCTTTCCGATGTTGTAATCGAAGTCTGTGGTGCTGGTTGGTGTACAAGCTTCTAAGGCTGGATCTTCTATTGATATATTCAGCGTTGCTGCTGTAGCTGGATTGTTTCTATCAAAGAAAACGATGTTCCATTCTGATTCATGGCTTCCATATGGTAACTGATGAAATGAGAATTGGTCATCAGAAGCACCTGGCTCCAATGTTACAAATGCAGTAGCATTATCCACTCCCCAAGTAGTAGTTGAATTAACCGCAGCAAAACAAAGTGTGCCAACACAAATTTGTATTTTAGTTTCGTCTAAACTTGCCAGACAAACCCTCTCTAATCGCACTGCTATTTCAATAGCTGCACTACTATTGTTAGTTAATGTAACTTCTCCTAATTCAAAGGCACCAGTAGCGGTAAGCACCATACTTTCAGTGTTGAGGGAAAGATCTTGGGCAACAGTAGTAAATGCAAAGAGAGTTGCGAATAAAAGTGTAAATATTGATTTCATAATTTTAAAATTAAGCAGTTAAAAAATAGTTTAGGCACAAATCCTAAAAACACATGGTATGTGAGATACAAAAATAAGGTAAATTTTAAAGAAACTCCTCTATAATCTAAATTCCGTCGTTTTGTAGGCAAGTATTCTATTTTGCAAGTAAGTATTTTCTTTTCCAGGCAACCTAAAAATATCCTCCTTTAAAAGCAAAAGAGCCACGTTGCTAGTAACGTGGCTCTTCCATTTATTGAGCTTTTACAAAGCTCTGAATTACTAATTAAAATTAGTCGATCTTATTGACCTTCTTAATCATAATAGTATCACCAGCTTTGATGTGCATCATGTAAACACCAGTAGCTAAGCCAGATAGGTCATAGTCCAATTTGAATTGACCAGACATAGAACCAAAGTCTTTACTAGACATGGTCTGTCCAACAGTATTTACTACAGAAACAGAAATATCTTTAGCTTCTTCCATAGACATGTAGATTGAAGTTATATCTTTTACTAGGGTAGGACGTACTTCAGCTAGGTTGTTATCAATTACTTCTTTATTAGAAACAGCTACAAACAATCCATTATCCATAGCATCTGATAAACTAGTAGAAATTGCATTTACTACCTCACCATCATCATCTAGTAACAAACCAATAAGCTTCATATGATCCGTATTAAGGTTAGTTGGAACATCATAATCATCAAATGTATAGCCTACCGTTTGACCAGCCGCTAAATCTTCAAGTTCTGGAATCTCTACACCATCAAAACCACCGATCAAACCTCTTCCAACATGGTTATAAGTCATCAAATCTCCAGGAACTGAGGCTCCTAGTAATTCGTAACCTCCCATTGGACCATTTCCTCCACCAGCATAAGCATTGATTTGATTCCATGCTCCAGGAATATCATGAGTCGCCTCTGTCATTCCATTTTCTACCACAACGATAGATAGGCTATAATCACCATCAAGATCTTCTAGTGTAGTAGCTGCCAAGGAAGTAGTCAACACACCTCCAGTCATACTAGCACCTACTAAAAGAGTTGCAGCTGGTGCTACTTGAATATCTTCAAGAACAGGAGTAACAATAGCTCCCGGGTCAACTTCATCGCCTCTTTGGTAAATTCCACTAGGGTAACCTCCTACATTCATATTATCATCATATTCTTCTAAAAGCATTGGATCATTTTCACCATTATGGACCGCAACACCTACAAAGTGCTTACCGATACGCTTTGCTACTTCATCCATGAATACAGCCCCTCTAGTACACCATTGGCACCAGGTTCCTGTAGCTTCTTCGAATAGTATTCCTCTATCAGGGTGTGCGTTATCAATAGCGTTTAAGTTGAAATCCATTGTGTTATCACTAGCATCAGCATCTGCGTCCGCTACCCCATTGACATTACTAATAGATACTGTCCAAGTTTTATCACCAGAAACAGTTACAGTCTCACTCATCTTATAAGTACTTGCACTGTTGTATGGAATATTAGCACCAGTCACTGATGTCATTATGGTGTTTGTACCATCTGTCATAGATACATCAAAAGATGTAATTGTTTCCCAACCATAGTTGAAAATATACCCCTCATTTAAATATTCAATGCCTTCTATTGCCTCATCCATCATCACAGAATATCCTGCATGTAAAGCATAATCTTTCTGATCAGCAAAAGTAATCTCATCGATGATAGTTATATCATCCATTGCCCATCCAAAGTTCCACTGCATACCATCATCATATGTAAATCGTAACCATACACTACCACCCGCGTATGCAGTGAAATCGAAAAATACATATGAATAAGAACCTGCGTCTCCACCATCTAAATTACCAATTTCAGTCCAAGTCATTCCATCAGTTGATACATCTATAAGTGCTCTTTCATCTAAGCCTTCCCAGTCTCTATTAGGAAAGTAAGATCTCATTACAAAAAATAAATCTTCTCCAATTGGTGCCGTACTTAAATCAATCTCATTAGTAGTCATAGAAGATACAGCAGGAGGAGCAGTTGTTCCTATAAGGTCATCATTCAATGAAGCTACGTTGGTAGTCATAGTTGCTGGAATTGGAAAAGCATTAGTCGAATTATCTCCAGGGGCTCCTATCACCCAGCCATCGTCTATAATCCAATCAGCTGGCTCTCCGCCAGAAAAGTCTTCTGAATAGTAGACTGTTTGTCCAGTTGCAAAAGAAATCGCCCCAAGGACGAGTAAAAAAGTAAATAATTTTTTCATCATTAAAATTTTGAGTTTACAAGAGAATTTGACATTGCGAATATAGGTTTATATTATCATATATTGCACTTTCCTTTACGAATAATAGTGCCGAACAATTCTGCAAAAAGTCGCTTATTGTCTTCTGAATTACGCAATGGAACTAATCATAGTAACTGTCCGGCAAATGATAATTTGAAAGCAAAGGCTTTATTTATACAAGAATTAAATGACTCCTCTTGTCATTGGAACGACAACTGGCTTTTGATTTTCTTCCAAGTAAGATAGGATATATGGTATAAGAAAGTTGATGAAAATAATCTTCGGTTTCCTCTAATATAAACACGTCAATATAAAATATTATTTGCTTATTGTTGATAAAGGGATCGAAGGGTTTAAAAGATTTTAATTGTGTAGTAATGCAAAGCAGCAATAGATTGATTGGCTGAAAAAGCTAAATTCAAAACACTAGAAATAGCATTTTTTGCTTTTGCTATATGGACGACATAAGGACAAAAATTTGGACGTAGTTGCTTATTATGCAAGGCAAATAGCGGCTCCTTGATATTTTAACCTACAATAATCTACCTCAAGTTTAGACTTACAAGAAAATTCTAACGTACATTTTCTCCTAAAACCTATAGCGTTTTCAAATATTCAATCAGTTGAAGACGCTCCTCCACTGTCAATCCATCTCCGTAAAAATGTCCTTGATTTCCCATTCCGGTCAAATTGGTATCAAAGGTGTTTTCAGCAGAAGCATCATCTCTTATTTCATAAGGCCAACCTACTTTTTCGAAATCATAATCAAGGCTATTTTCAAAATCACGCTCCCAAAATTCTGGACGTTCTGAACTTTCCAATAAGGCTGCCAAGGTTGGGACAGAACCATTGTGTAGGTAGGGTGCTGTTGCCCAAATACCATCCAAAGGTGGCGCTATATATCCATCTCCAGGCAAAAACTGAGCGGCAGAGGGAAAACGGCTAAACCAACTATTGTTATACCAATCAGAAAAGACAACATCCGTATAATTTCCACTAGATAAAACGGGATCAGTTCCAACTTCCGACAGCTTCACTAAAAGATTGGGATAACTTTCGTCGACGCCGTAAGTTCCATGACAGGCACTGCATTTGGCATCAAAAATAATTTCACCTAAATCTGCCAATTCAGTGTTAATGCTTTCTGGATAAGCAGGTGGTTGCAAACTATTGATGTAAGCAAGGACATCTGCAAAATTATTATCCACCTCCCTGGCTTTCGTCGAATCCTGTAGTGTCAGCACACTAGAAGCCATCATAATGCGGGCAAAGTCCCCTCGACCACCAGCTCCATAGAACATGGCGTTTTTCTTTTTCAGTAACCACCAGGCAGGTACATCAGAAGGAATGGTTTCTGTTGGTATTTCGAAATTGGGCACATCCTGCCATGTCAAGTCATTGATGTCTCTGTGGGCGCCGAGAACCACCGCTAGTTTTGCTGCTGGATTCACTCCTTTTTGTTCGGTTACGATTCTTGGACCTAGAACATTTAGCGCTTTTGCTACGGGATCAAAAGCTGCTACTTCTGGTGAGTTCTCCCCATAAGTTAAGGACAAGCCCAACTGCGCTAATGGCAGTGCATTAGATTGATCTTCTGTAAAATCACTAAAGGAATTTCCAAGCCCTACAATCAATTCTCCATTTAATTTTTGTGCGTGACATTGAAAACAATTCGCAGAAACGACACGCAAACCATTGAAAGCATTCACCGCTGTCAGATCATGGTCAATCACTGCATTGTCTCCGGTTCTATTTAAAAAGTTCTCATCATTTTCTCCATTCAATTGAACATGAAAATCGTAAACCAATCCCGCATCTACATAATCTCCATATAGCAAATAATCGTATCCCGCTTGTGGATCTCCTGTTCTCTGAGGAGAAGAGGCTATGAAGCTAGTGCTGCCTGCGGGCGGTATGTATGGTGTGGGTGTTTCTTCTTTGGTTTCTTCGTCATCTTTGGAACAAGATAGAGACAGAGTGAATATTAAGAAGGTGTAAAGCAGTAGTTTTATGTATTTCATTATTTATTTTTTAGCGATTCTTAGTGCCTTATTTTACGAGTAAAAATTCTCGCACATCGTCATAGCAGAAAAACTGACTTTTTATATTTTTTCAATATTGGTGGCAACTGAAATCGGGGCCCATGTATTTCTTCATAAAATTGACATCGTTCTTTAAACGCAGATAAGCCATAATCGTTTATAAACTGCACTACCCCACCCCGGAAAGCTGGGAACCCCCAGCCATGAATACTTCCCAAATCTGCTTCTGCTGTTGTTCGGATGATTCCTTCCTGCAAACACCAAATGGCTTCGATAACTTGTACAAAAAGTAAACGTTCAGAAACCTCTTTTCGCTCTAATTGTAACTTGGTTATTGGAAAATATGTTGTCAATTCTTCCCATAACTTAGGGGGCTGTTTTTCATTCGTTTGATAAAACCCGTTCCCTTTTCCTTTTCGCTCAAGCTCCACAATCATTTTTCGTAAAACTATTGTTGCAGGATGTTCAATATACTTAGTCCCATAATGTTCTGCAGCTTGGTTTTCATATTTTAAAACGATTGGTAAAGAGAGTCCATCTGCTAATGCCAAAGGTCCAGTAGGCATACCAGCCTGAACACCTAACTGTTCGATTGTAGCGGATGAATATCCTTCTTGTAACAAGCTAATACCTTCCAGAATATAAGTGTTTTGTACTCTAGCTACAAAGAAGCCCCAATTGTCTTTTACTACAATCGGTATTTTCCGAATGGCTTGTACAAAATCAAAAGCACGGGCTAAGGTTTCATCGGAGGTTTTCTTTCCTTTCACAATTTCTACCAAAGGTACTTTCTCGGCCGGAGGAAAAAAATGAAGCCCAATGAAGCGTTCTGGATGTTGACACGAATTTGCTAGTTTGGTAATTGGAATCGAAATCGTGTTACTCGCCAGAAATGAAAAATCATCTAAATACTGTTCTGCATCTCTATTGACTTTTGCTTTGAGGTTTGCATTTTCAAAAACTGCTTCGATTACTAAATCGCAACCTTTAAAGTCAATTGAATTATCTGTTGCTGTAATATTAGAAATTTGTTTTTCAAAAGAAGCAGTTGTCCAACGACCATCGTCAACCAATTCCTTCAAGCCCTTGATGATACGTGTCTTACCCTGCTCAGCGATGGCTTTTGATACATCTTTTATAACGACAGATATTCCCCGCATCAAACAAGCAATTGCGACTCCCGCTCCAATTTTACCTGCTCCAATAATACCGACCTTTCTGGGTCGGAATCGTCCAAAACCTTTCGGTCGACTTCCTCCTTCTTTAATGGTCTTGAAATCATACCAAAACGCACGAATCATATTTTTCGCAGCAGGGCTGCTGACTAATTTGGTAAAGTTTCGACTTTCTATTCTACAAGCGGTATCAAAATCCACTTTTGCACCTTCCGACAAGGTCTGCAAAATGGTCATAGGGGCTGAAAAATTACTGTAGGACTCTTTTACCAAAGCGGCTGTCAATCGTTGTACGGTCAGTGCTAGTG
>CAZDTI010000361.1:0-8786 GCA_964508085.1 uncultured Saprospiraceae bacterium
ATGCTATCTTTGCTGGAATCATTACTTTATCGTTGCCGTTGGGCATTCAAGCCATTATTAATTTGATGGTCGGTGGGGAAGTTTCTTCTTCCCTCTACCTGCTTATTGGTATAATTACAATAGGAATTGCATTCAATGGGTTTCTTACGATCATGCAATTGGTTGTTACCGAAACCTTACAACGAAGGATTTTTACACGCTCCGCATTTGAGTTTGCCTGGAGAGTCCCTCGGTTGAAATTAGAAGCGCTTACGGGGGTTTATCCACCAGAGTTGGTTAATCGTTTCTTTGACACCATCACTTTGCAAAAGGGAATTCCAAAAATTCTAATTGATTTTTCTACCGCTATTTTACAAATCGTTTTCGGTTTGTTATTACTGTCTTTGTATCATCCCTTTTTTATCTTTTTTGGATTATTATTGCTTTTGATTCTATTGGCCATTTTTTGGTTTACGGGTAAAAAAGGATTGAAGACCAGCTTGAAAGAAAGTAAATATAAATATCAAGTGGCTCATTGGCTGGAAGAGCTGGGGCGGGCTATGAATATTTTTAAGCTCTCAGGAGTTTCCAAATTACCGGTGCGGAGAACAGATGAATTGGTGAGCAGTTATCTCGATGCTCGGAGAAATCATTTTAAAATCTTGTTGGTGCAATACGGAAGTGTTGTGTTATTTAAAACATTGATTACTGCTACCTTACTTTTACTGGGGAGTATTTTAGTTATTCGAAATCAGATTAGTATTGGTCAATTTGTAGCAGCAGAAATCATTGTCATCCTGATTATGAATTCTGCGGAGAAATTAATTCTAAGCATGGATAATATTTATGATGTCTTGACCGGCTTAGAGAAGATTGGCTATATGACTGATTTGCCCTTGGAAAGCACGGATGGTATTAAATTGCAAAAAATGGAATCAGGAGAGAGTGGTGTCGAAATAGAATTAGATGGGGTATCTTTTAAATATGAAGATTCTAACCGTCTGACATTAGATGATGTTTCTCTGAAAATAGAATCGGGAGAAAAGGTTTGTATCGCAGGGTTCAATGGCTCGGGGAAGTCTACTTTAACAAAATTGTTGGGTGGTCTATACACGAGCTACGAAGGCATGATCACCTTCAATAGTATTCCTCTGAAAAGAATTGATCTGGATTCTCTGCGAAAAGAAATAGGAACACTGAGCAGTCAAGATGAAATTTTTAATGCAAGTATTATTGAAAATATAAACTTAGGAAATAATGACATTCCATTTCAAAAAATAATTCAAACCGCTAAAGAAATAGACCTCCATTCCTACATCAATCATCTGCCTGATGGTTACCAAACAGACTTGCTCGCCAATGGAGTCAATGTCCCTAGAAGTGTACGAACAAAAATTATCCTAGCCAGAACACTGATCTTTCAGCCAGAGATACTATTGTTAGACAACTTTATGCCTCGTTTAGAGCGGAAGGAAAAACAACTCATTATTGATTACCTTACGGAAAATAGAAAGCACTGGACTTTAGTGGCAATTTCTAATAATCCAGCATTTGCAAAAAAATGTGATCGGATTATCATTATGGAAAATGGAAAGATTTTAGAAAATGATTCTTTTGAAAAAATAAAATCTAAGCCTTTGGTGAGAGAGATTTTTAAGATTTAGAAAAAAACAAGACCATTACAATGTTGAATATTTCCAATAATTCAATTTTAGATAAAGTAAATACGGAAAACATAAATAGTTTTCAAAAGAATAACTTACCTCGAGCCAACCGAATGTTTTCCATCTGGTTGATCTCCTTTCTATTCGTAATTTTAGTTATGCTCTTTTTACCCTGGACTCAGAATATCCAAATGAAAGGGAAAGTAACTACTCTTTTACCGGAACAACGGCCGCAAGATGTGAACTCCGCAATTGCTGGAAGAATTGAAAAGTGGTATGTCAGAGAAGGCGATTTGGTAGAAGCCGGTGATACCATTGTTTTTTTATCGGAAGTGAAGCCAGAGTATTTTGATCCTCAATTGTTAGAACGGGTGTCCAATCAAATTGCGGCAAAGAGAGGTTCCATGGATAGCTATCAACAAAAAGCAGATGCGCTCGATAATCAAGTTTCAGCCTTGCGTTTAGAACTGGAATTCAAGAAAAAGCAATTGCAAAACAAAATTCAACAAGCAGAATTTAAACAGCAAAGCCAAGAGGCCGGATTTAACCAAGCAAAAGCGGATGCAGAAATTGCTGAGTTCCAATATCAAAGAACGGACACCCTTTATCAAAAAGGAATTAAATCGCTTAGTGATTTAGAAGGTAAGCGTTTGAAAATGCAATCCACTAAGGCAAAAGTGATAACAGCTAAGAACAAATTAGAAGAAAGTGGAAATGATTTGACCATCGCTCAAATTGCATTACAAACTATTGATAATGAGTATAACAATAAAATTGCAAAGTCACAGTCGGATAAGTTTGCCACCTTGTCCGCACAGTTTGAGAGCGAGGGAAATTTGAATAAACTGGAAAACCAGTATGCGAATTACGACCAACGGAATAAAATGTATTATGTCATCGCACCACAATCGGGTTACATTACCAAAACCATGAAGTCTGGACTTGGGGAAATTATTAAAGAGGGGGATAAAATAGTGACGATCGTCCCATATAATCGAGAATTGGCTGTACGATTATACGTTCGTCCAATGGATTTGCCACTATTGAATATAGGCGAAGAAGTACGATTGGTCTTTGACGGATGGCAGGCGTTTATCATTTCCGGATGGTCGGATTTTTCGATAGGTACTTACAGCGGTGAAGTCATAGCGATTGATAATATTCCGAACGATAATAGTATGTATCGGATTTTGGTGCAATCAAATCAAGAGGAAATGCCTTTTCCGGAACTGCTTAGAGTTGGTGCTGGGGTTAAGGGAATTGCTTTGCTTCAGGACGTGCCGGTGTGGTATGAATTGTGGCGGCAGTTGAATGGGTTTCCTGCTGATTTTTATGAAGATGATATTAAGAAAAATGAAGGGAAATTTAAGCCACCAGTGAAGGCAGTGGCGAAGTAGGAGAAAGGCAGATTCTTACTGCTCTATAAAACCTATGAAGGAACTTAAAACGAACTATCTACAAAAGAAAAAACGTGCTACGAACAATATTTTTCCTACTTCTATCCACTCCTCTTTTTGCGCAAAGCATAGAAACAACCTCTGTTTTTACATTGGAAAAATACCTCGATTGGGTACGTAGCTACCATCCGGTAATGCTACAATCGAATTTATTAAAAGGAAAAGCCGATGCCAGTTTATTAGAAGCCCGTGGTGTTTTCGATCCCAAATGGTTTGGAGAATATGAAGACAAATCTTTTGACGAGAAGAATTATTTCCGAATAGGAGAGGCCGGCTTGAAAATTCCGACTTGGTGGGGCGTGGATGTAAAAATGGCTTACCTCTGGTCGAATGGAGATTTCTTGAATTCGGAAGGAAAGCTTCCCGCGAATGGTCAGGCAGTGGTTGGCGTGGAAGTTCCACTGTTGCAAGGCTTAGTTTTTGACCAACGCAGAGCGCAGGTGCAACAAGCGCGATTGCTGGAGAAAGGAAATGAAGCACAACGTAAAATTATTGTAAATGAATTGTTGATTCAAGCAATTGAAGCCTATTGGGTATGGGCCTATGGCAACCAGATTCTTCAAATCTATGAAAACTCATTGACCTTGGCGGAAGCTCGATTCCAGTTGGTTAAGTCCAGTTTCTTGCAAGGAGATAAGCCGGCGATTGATACTTTGGAATCATTGATTCTGATTCAAAATCGGGAGTTGCAACTTTCAGAGGCTACAGTAGATTTTCAGAATGCCACCTTGCAGTTGTCTAACTTTCTATGGTTTGAGAATTTAACTCCAGTGGAAGTCTCGGAAGAACTACGCCCTGAGCGTTTAGTAGCCGATTGGAATTTCTTAGAAGAACAACCCAGTCCCGAGTTTTTAAATTCCATATCGGAAACACATCCTGTACTTCAAAATATTTTAGTGAAACAAGAACAACTCAGTATTAAAGAACGATTCAAGCGAGAACAGTTTAAACCAAATCTAAGATTCAATTATAACTTTTTAAGCAGTGGATTGGATTGGACTACTGATGCCTCTTCAAAGTCTGACTTCAACGCTTTGGTTTCCGAGAATTATAAGTGGGGTGTACAGTTTAGTTACCCACTGCTATTGAGGAAAGAGCGAGGAGGGCTGGAATTGGTGAAAATTGAACAGCTAGAAAATCGATACAAATTCGGTGAAAAGCGTCTTGCAATTACGAATAAAATCAATGCAATCTATCAGCAATTGGAAACGGTTTTTGAGCAAACTTCGATTCTGGAAAGTATGGTAGCTAATTATGAAGTGCTACTTAATGCGGAGCTTGAAAAATTTAGAATTGGAGAAAGTTCAATATTTCTCATTAATAGCAGAGAGCAAAAACTGATAGCTGCTCAGATGAAATTGAATAAATTACAATCCGAATTTCAGAAGTTGCGGTGGAAGTTGAGAGCCGCGAAAGGGCAGTTGTTGTAAAAAAGGCTCACCCGCAGGCCTTGAGGTCATCAGAGGAATGGATCAAGCAGACTTCATTGATTGGCCTTAAAGCCAACCAATGAACTTGCATTAAACCCAAATGACCAAAAGAAAAGCAACTCTTGCGAAAACAAACACTCCAAAACCGCCAGATACTTTTCCAAAGAAAAAATAATTCTGGTTCTTAGGTAAATCCCGTAGAGCCAATGAATTCTGCCTGCACTGCCCTAATAGGGAAATCTACCCGCCCTTGATTATAATCACTATTTGTGTCTAAGATCCACAATTCTTTAATCTCCTCCATTCCACATCTGTCCTAATTCTCCCCCATACCTTGAAAAACGTCCGGTTTCTCTACCATTTTAAGGGTGGATGTCCCAATTTTCCCCCTTCCAAGTCCTGAAAATCTCTATCCAAGCCTTCTACATTTGAGACATGATCGAAAGGAAAACAAATTCTTTTCAATTCGGTGAAAATAAAGTTCCTAACTCTTTATAAGTGAGATGCCCACCAAGGCTACTATATAAAAGGAAAGGACATTTTAACAAAACACATTCAGACATCATGTCAAAAACAAAGAACCAAACAGGGCTATTAATAGCCTTGCTGATCATCATCTTACTACCCTTACCCATTACATTGTTTCCGGGGCGGTTGAGATTGATCGTTACTTTGGCTTATTCACTTTTGATATTGAGTGGCATCCAAGCGGCTACAAAAAATAAAAAAGACTTCATCCTGATAAGCGTGTTAGGAGGACTTGGATTTTTATCCATTTGGGCATCTTATGTTTTAGAACAGTCCTCACTAGCACAATGGCTAAAAATCATCAGCCTTTTAGGTTTCTACAGTTTCTTGGCCTTGTTGCTTTTCCAAAAAATCGCAAAAAACAAAATAGTAGACCTAAGCATCATCTTCGCTTCCATCTCCGGTTACTTACTGATTGGCATGGTCGGCGGTTTGATCTTCGAAGGTTTAAACAGCGCAATTCCAAATTCCTTTAATGGCCTTTCGGCAAATAGCAATCTTTTTGATCTGCAATATTTCAGTTTTATCACACTGACCTCTGTTGGCTATGGAGATATATCTCCGGCTTCAGAAGCCGCCCGATCACTGGTACTAGTCTTTGCATTGGCAGGGCAACTGTACCTCACCATTTTGATTGCCATTTTAGTAGGGAAATATTTATCGCAGGGAGGTAGAAGAGAAACTTAATGTGGATTTGCTCACGCTTAGAACGCAGAGGCCGCAGAGCGAGATTCGGTAAGATGCGCGAAAAAAAGAATAAGGCATGCGTTAGATCAGCGCTCTCCGCGGCCTTTGCGTGAGGAAAAAAACAATAGGCAAGCTGCCAATGAATCAGACAATCATAGGAAAAAAATACTAGAGAAGACTAATTTCAAAACAACCAAAATTTCACAAACGACTTATTTAAATTATGACACAAAAAACAATTTAGCCAACTATACACTCCCTCCTTTAGCTAAAGCACTCTTCCTGCGGTCGTTTAGCTTCAACTAAAAGAGGGCAGTAGTCTAAGTAAATTTTTTGTTGTTACCTAAAACACATTACAAATGAAATTAATCTTAAAAATGCTACTCTGTTTCTTGATCGCTTCTTCAGCTCAGGGACAAACCCTGCCCAGGGAAAATCTGGAAGAGTTGCGCATCCAAATTATTTCAGAGCTAGGGCCTGACAATCCAAATTCAATTGCTTTCCGGAAAAAAGTAGAAGAAGAGATTGAAGTCCTTCTGCTAAACCGCAGAACAGTCGCTTTCGATGTGGAGTATTGTAATTGTGGTGCAACGCAAGTAAATGAATTACTCAACAATGCTTTCGCAAATTCAAAAATAGACATTGTTATCGCTATTGGACCTTTAGCTTCAGGTGTTTTGGCCAAACGGAAAACCTATTCAAAGCCAGCTATTGCTTCTTTGATTATTGATAAGAAAACGCAGAAGGTTGCTGTTACCGCAGAAGGAACATCTGGTATTTCCAACTTTACTTATATCCAATCTCCTTTTTCTTTTGAGAAAGATTTGAATTTATTATATGAGGTTTATCCTTATAAGAAAATAGGAGTTATCACTGCTGGAAGTTCCGCTAATTTGTTTCCTGGTATTAATAATTTATATGGGGAAATAGCTGCAAAGTTAGGTGCATCTGCGACAATCATTAGTGCAGAAAAAGATGCGGCTACTACCTTGGCGCGGATTCCTTCGGATGTAGATGCAATTTACATCATGCCATTCTTCAATGAAATAACAGCGGCACAGGAAAGAGGCATACTTGAGGGTTTGATGGAAAGAAAATTACCTTCTGTTGCTTTGTTTGGAGAGACCGTGATAATGAATGGAGCTATGCTCGGATTTGAGGCAGGTCCAAACCTGTCAAGAATGCCAAGAAGAATCGGACTGAATGTTTCCAAAATAGTAGATGGAATAAATGCTTCGACGCTACCGGTTAACATCAATACTTTTAACGACAACGTGGTTATCAACATGAATACCGTTCGGAAGGTAGGAGTTTACCCAAATTGGGACATGATGACAGAAGCTATTTTGCTAAACGCTAATGAACCCACTACAGATGTAACAATGACTTTGCAGACAACCATTATGGAGGCCTTACGTCAAAATCTTGGTTTGAAAGCTACAGCCTTTAATCCTTTGGTGGCAGAGAAAGAAGTGGAGTTGGCAAAGTCGAAATTGTTACCTCAATTAGACCTGAATTCTAGTATTTACCTCTTAGATCAAAATACTGCAGAAGGTTCTTTCGGAACAAAAGGACGGACGAATTGGGAAGCAGGAGCGTCCTTATCTCAAATTGTATATGCAGAGCCTGCTTTGGCAAATGTCGCTATTCAAAAATATTTGATGCAAGGAGAAGAAGCTGGATTGGAGACGAATCAATTGGACGTGGTATTGGAAGCAGTTGAAAAATATCTGAATGTATTGCAGGCAAGAAGCTTTATGGAAATTCAATCCGCGAATGTGGCGGTGACCAAAAGTAACTTGGATATATCAGAAGCGAAAGACTCGGTTGGTTATTCTGGTGCTACTGATTTGAATCGTTGGATTTCACAACTAGCACTTTCCAAAATAGATTTGAATGACGCACAAACTCAATTTCGTCAAGCGAAATACGCACTGAATCAAACCTTGAATCAAGACATCAAAGCGGACTATGGAATAGAAGACGTCTCACTGGATAACAATATGATGATGGTTACCGACGAGAGAATGATCAACAAAATAAACAATGAAATTGAGTTGGATATGTTGAGTGACTTTTTTGTCAAAGAAGCGATGGTGAATTTGCCAGAACTACAACAATTCGATTACAACATTGCGGCATTGGATCGTTTGGCGCTTTCTCAGAAAAGAGCTTTCTATCTACCAACTGTTGGATTGAATGGTTCCTATGATCAAACGCTCCAACAATGGAACGTGAAAGAGTCTGTAATCAATCCCAACTTCGAACCTGAACCATCTTGGAATGTAGGACTTGGCCTTCAGTTCCCGATCATCCAGGGAGGTGCTCGAAAATACAATGAACAAAAAACGAAAGTGAATATCCTACAATTGGAAACACAAAGAGCGGATGCTAGAAATCAATTGGAATTAAGGGTGCGTGTTTTCCTTCAGGACGCAGTGGCTTCCTACTTCGAGGTCCAACGATTCAAAGAAGCAAACACAGCAGCGGCAGCTAATTTTGACATCGTACAAGATGCATACTCCCAAGGAATTGCAAACATTACCAGCCTAATTGATGCACAAAACGCAAAGGTGCAAACCGCGATTGGAGTTGCTGCTGCAAACTATGAATTCCTTCTGGATTTTTTCGAAGTGGAAAGAGCGATTGGTAATTATTATAACCTGTATACACCAGCGGAACGAGATGCATTCTTTAATCGACTGGAGGCATTTATGGATAATCGCTAGCTACTTGCCAGCGCAGCCCCCGGCCCCTAAAGGGGAGTTCCACCCGTAAGGGGGTCGGTGAGAAAAAGCTTTTTCCAATTAATCAAAATAACAAAACACGTACAAAAAAAATATCATGAAAAATATATTTCTTCTTCCAACTATATTTTATAAAAGAACTTCATTTGCTTTTGCTTGTCTGGGAACTTTATTCTTCTTCACTGCTTGTGGAGAAAAAGAAGCGCCGCCAGTCGTTGAGTCCATTCGTCCAGTTCGTTACGAAAAAGTAATTAAAACGGGGATGGGATCTAACAATACATTCTCAGGAACTTG
>CAZDTI010000362.1:0-8763 GCA_964508085.1 uncultured Saprospiraceae bacterium
TCAAGACGATTCTTGATCACTCTAGTTTTATTTTTAAGTTTCGTACAGGCCTAATCCTTAATCCTTAATCCTTAATCCTTAATCCTTAATCCCTCATTCACTTCAACCAATCCAACTCCCCACCCATTAAAAATACATAAATTCCCATCGCAAGCAAAGGAGCCACTACCGAAGCTGCCATCAAATAAAAGTAACTTCTAGGGACCTTAGAAGGCTCAATCCACTCCACAATCAAGGATATGATTAGAATGGCACTGAATATTCCTGCCATGATAACACTCAACAAAGAGCCCATATAATCGTTGTAAAGCCAAAGCGCCATGTAACAGACGAATTGTATTAGGAAAATTTCTATAGGTCGTAGACGCAGCATGTAGATCGCTTTTGTTAGTAGAATGACAAAGCTTTCTTATCTTTGGAAGAAGCTGTGCAAAGGAACAACAATTTCCTTTATTTAGTCTAAATGTTTATAAAAATTCAACAATGTTTGGGGTTCGAAAGTAGATTTGCAAATCACAAATTTTTAGTAGATCTAAAATTACTACAAATAATTAATTGACAAATACAAATAATGAAACAAATTCTTACCCTATTCCTTACACTGGTTTTAATTCCGTTCTTTGTACAAGCACAACAGATTAATGAAGGAGCTGCTTCTGCCCGTTTAATTACGCAAATCCAAGATACTCCAGAAGAGAAACATCTCGTATATGTATTGTTAACTGACTACGTCGATGCCACCGAAATGGGGAGGCAATTCGAACAAAATAAAGTTCCTTTGAGAAACAGAGTTTCCACCTTAATTAGTGCTTTGAAGGAAAAGGCGAATCAAACACAGCCAGAAATGATTGACTACATTAGTAGTTTGGATGGAGTAGATGCCTCTACCATCAAACCATTTTGGATCACCAATGTCATTTTCATGGAGGCGAATTCGACAGCTTTAGCAACGTTGAGCAACCACCCTAAAATTTATTGGATGGATGTAAACGCAGAAAATGTACTTGAAGAATATGAGGAAGTGGATTGTGCTATGCCTCCAGTGCCTAATGGAACAGAGCCTGGTCTTCGAGTGATCAATGCGCCCGCACTTTGGGCGATGGGCTATACAGGCTATGGACAAATTGCTTTTACGGCGGATACCGGAATTGATCCCTGGCACCCCGCTATCAGTTTAAAATACCGTGGTTTGTACGTCAATGCAAGTGAGGCCTGGGTCTCATTTGATTTTAATGGAAACGTAAATAATAACACTATACCTACAAATTGTGGCGATCACGGAAATCATACTGCCGGAACCATGGTAGGATTGGATCGAATGAACAATGATACTATCGGAGTCGCATATGGTGCGAATTGGATAGGAGCAGATATTTTATGTGGTTCTGGAACTGAAAGCAACATTGGCGCTTTCGAATGGGCGATAGATCCAGATGGGAATCCGGATACTATTGAAGATATGCCAGATGTGATGAATAACTCTTGGCGGGACCCTTCGTTTCAAGGATTCGATTGTAATAGCGTTTACGTACAAGCACTATCGGCTTTAGAGGCGGCAGGAATAGCTAATATTTTTTCAGCAGGAAATGAAGGCTCAGACATGTCAACGATTACCGCACCAAAAAATATTAATACAGATACCTTAAATAGTTTTACAGTTGGTGCCTTGAATGGAAATACTTCAAGTTTACCAATTACTAATTTCTCAAGTATAGGGCCTTCTACTTGTGGCGGCGTAGGGTCTTTGCTCATAAAGCCGGAAGTTTCTGCTCCTGGTCAACAAGTACGTTCTTGTGAGCTTGATGGAACCTATGGTACTAAAAATGGAACCTCTATGGCGGCCCCTCATGTAGCCGGAGCTGTATTGTTATTGAAGGAAGCCTTTCCAAATTTGGCGGGTAAAGATTTACTACGAGCTATTTATCATTCCTGTACGGATCTTGGAGAAGTGGGAGAGGATAATACTTATGGAATGGGGATAATTAACGTGTTAGCGGCTTTTAACCTCTTAGAATCACAAGGTAATGTACCGCTTTCGCCTTATGTGGAAACGGATGCATTATTGGTTGGTTTTTCTTCAACTGAATTTTCCTGTGTCTCCCCTTATACAGAAGAAATATTTTTTGAAAATGCTGGTACTACTAACCTGACGAGTCTGGATATTTTAGCGACCATAACCAGTGACGCCGGAGGAATGCCGATTTCTATTGCATTTAATTGGACAGGCGATTTAGCCCATAATGAACGTGGAAGCATTTTTATTCCTGAAACTGTTTTGGCAAATGGCTCTTATATGTTGGAGGTCGAATTGTCAAACCCCAATGGGATTCTAGATCAAAAACCATTGAACAATAAAGGAATAATCCGCTTTGATTTATATGGTCTTGATGACTACGATGTTTTCGTCGGAGGTATTGATAATGCTGCTCCTTGTCTAGGCGCAAGTGCATTGTTATACTCTGATTATCAGGGAGATGGAGTCATTCATTGGTACAGTTCTCTTAATGGAAATAATCCGCTAGGAGAAGGGAATGTTTATGTTACATCGGCACTTACTCAGGATCGAAATTTTTATACCGAAATGGTTCATGCGAGCTATACCGGAGAAACAATTCTAGACCCACAAACTGAAGAAACAAACATCACTGATGGTGGAATTGTCTTTGATGCCTATTATCCATTTACATTAAAATCCATAAAGATTTACCCAGAAACTTCTGGATCTCGATTCTTAGAATTGTATGCTTCAGATGGAGAATTGATAGAAACGGTACAATTGGCTGCGTTCAACGCTGGAGAGCAAAGAATCGATGTTAATTTGGAGATTCCTGTCGGTGAAAATATGCTGATCCGATTGGGTGATGGAGGCTTCTCTTTGCCTTATAGCAGCGGTGCCAACTATCCCTATCAAATTGGTGAAGACCTAGGTACGATAAAAAGGTCAAATCATCCGGCTAATCCTTTAGGAACCTGGTTTTACTTTTACGATTGGGAAGTGGAGAATCCGAATCTCTGTGCCCGTAAAACCATATTCGTGGATATCGAGGCAGACCCCAATGTTCCGATTGCTCAATTCTCAACCTCTGCGGATCTTGTTGATTTTGGAAACAATGAAGAAGTATTGTTTACCAATGAATCAGAAAATGCAACAGAATGGCTTTGGAACTTTGGAGACGGGAGTACGAGCACAGAAGAAAATCCAACATATATGTACACAGAGGAAGGCACTTATACGATCTCCCTCAGTGTCATAGGAACTGGTGTTTGCTCGGATAGCTATAGTAAGACCATTACTATTCAAACCTTGGTAAACGAGAAAGAGCCGGAAGGTTTAGAAGGGAAAGTAAGGATTTTCCCTAATCCCGTAAATGACCTGATTCATATTCAATACGAATTCGAAGAAACGCAGGAATTAGAATTGAAAGTAATGGATGCTTTGGGTAGAACGGTTCACCTGCTATCTGGACGGACTTATGCCAAAGGAGAGCAGTTGATTGATAGTAGCAATTGGCCAAATGGAATGTATTATATGGTGTTTACCAATGGGAAGTCTGCTTTGGTGAGAAAGGTGGTACGCCTGGGGTCTTAGAAATTTGGCAAACCCTTATAAAAAACATATTCAAAGGAGGCACATTTCGACATACGTTGATGCTGTTGGCGCACGCTTCTATAGCAAAGCTGTTAGCCAAGCAAATGGGTGAATTTTAAAAAATCAATAGCCTCTAGGAACAAGCCCTTAGGATCGGCACCATCATCCATAGATGCTATAATTTGCATTAGGTTTTCAAATAGATAAAATCAATCAACAAAAGAAAATAATGAAACGAATCTTTACTTTTTACTTACCACTCTTCTTATTCCCAGTGCTACTTCAGTCTCAGAACATCAATGAGGGAGCTGCTTCTGCTCGTTTGATCATTCAGGCTAAAGAATCTCCTGAAGAACTACTTCATGTGTATATATTGTTATCTGATTACGTAGATGCCACTGAAATGAGTAAAGATTTTGATCAAAACAGAATTCCAGTGGCGGAAAGGGTCCCTACCTTGATCACTGCTTTAAAGCAAAAGGCAAATCAAACACAGCCTTTTATGATGGACTACCTTCGGAATCTAGATGGTGTAGATGCTTCTACAATCAGACCATTTTGGATAACCAACGCCATCTTTATGGAAGCGAATTCTACAGCTTTAGCAACTTTGAGTAATCATCCAAAAATTTATTGGATGGATGTAAACGCTGAAAATACACTTTCCGAATTCGAAGAGGTGGAATGTGCATTGCCGCCAGTTCCCAATGGAATTGAACCTGGACTCCAAGTTATTAATGCGCCAGCGCTTTGGGCGATGGGCTATACGGGCTACGGTCAAATTGGATTTACAGCAGATACTGGAATCGATCCCTGGCACCCTGCGATTAGCCTGAAATACCAAGGATTATACGCTGAAGCATCCGAAGCTTGGGTTTCTTTTAATGACAATGGAACAGCAAACGGTAATACAACGCCTGAAAATTGTGGAGATCACGGGAATCATGTAACCGGAACCATCCTTGGTTTGGATAGAATGACTAATGATACGATAGGTGTTGCATATGGCGCCAATTGGGTGGGCGCAAATATATTATGTGGAATTGGAACGGAAGACAATGTCGGTGCTTTGCAATGGGCCTTAGATCCTGATGGCAACCCCAACACCACAGAGGATATGCCTGATGTGATTAATAACTCCTGGCATGATTCATCTCTTCCTCCTGGGAACGCTGAATGTAACGGTGTTTATGTTCAAGTGCTCTCTGCATTGGAAGCTGCAGGTGTTGCTACTGTATTTTCTGCAGGAAATGAAGGCCCAGAAGCTTCTACGATTACCGCTCCTCATAACATTAATACAGATACATTGAACAGTTTTACTGTTGGAGCATTAAATGGAAATGTATCCAATTTGCCAATTACTGACTTTTCAAGTAGAGGGCCATCTGATTGTGGTGGCTCGGGATCCCTTTTGATAAAACCAGAAGTATCCGCGCCCGGTCAACAAGTGCGTTCTTGTACTTTAGGCGGTTCTTATGGGACAAAGAATGGAACCTCCATGGCAGCACCTCACGTTGCTGGAGCTGTATTGTTATTGAAAGAAGCTTTTCCTAACTTGACTGGTAAAGATCTTTTGAGAGCGATCTATCACACTTGCACAGATTTGGGTGACCTAGGAGAAGATAACACTTATGGAATGGGCGTCATCAACGTGTTAGAAGCCTTTAATTTGTTGGTGTCTCAGGGGAATGAGCCAATATCGCCATATGTTGAGACTGATGCATTGGTAGTCGGATTTTCTAATGAGGCGACAGGATATTGCGATCCGGATTATTCTGAAGAAATCTTTTTCGAAAATGCCGGAACCGCCAGTTTGACCAGCCTAGAAGTGGTATTTACTTTAACTGACTTGCTTACGGAGATTCCTATTTCTTATTCAGTTACTTGGACAGGGGATCTAGCAAGCACAGAGCGCGCAAGCATAGCAAGTCCAGAAGTTGTTTTGGAAAATGGTTCTTATGAGTTGATGGTAGAATTATTGAATCCGAATGGAATAACTGATCAAAGACCTCTTAACAATAGAGGTATCAAGCGTTTTGATGTATATGCTACGGATGACTATTCCATTTTTTTGGAAGATATGGATGGTGATGATCCCTGTGCTGGCGCAAGTGCATTGTTATACTCTGACTACGAAGGAGATGGAATTATTCATTGGTTTACCTCTCTAATTAGTGATAATCCAGTGGCAGAAGGGAATGTTTTTGTAACCGGGGTTTTAAATTCTGATAGAACCTACTATACGGAGTTGCGAAGAGTTACAAAAGACGGAGAAATTAATCTGGATCCACAAACCAAGGAAACAGCCATTATCGACGGAGGAATGATCATTGATGCTGAATTCCCTTTTGTCATAAAATCAATAAAAATTTATCCGGAATCAACAGGGACACGTTATCTAGAACTCTATGCTTCTGATGGCGAATTATTGGAAACCAGACCTCTGTTGGCCTTCTCGCCCGGTGAACAAAGAATGGATATTGACCTAGAGGTCCCTGTGGGTACAGACATGTTGATTCGTTTAGGAGATGCTGGTTTTGCGTTGCCATATAGTGGAGGTGCCAGCTCCCCATATCCTATAGGTGATGACCTTGGTACCATAAAAAGCTCCAACCATCCGTCGAATCCGTTGGGTACCTGGTTTTATTTCTATGATTGGGAAATAGCTGCTCCAAACTACTGTGGCCGGAAAGAAATCACCGTTGATGTAGTTGCTGGGACTGACGTACCAACAGCTCAATTTACTACTTCTGCTGATTTAATTGATTTTGGAAATAATGAAGAAGTTTTGTTTACCAATGAAACGGTAGATGGAGTGGAATGGCTCTGGGATTTTGGTGATGGAACAACAAGCACAGAAGAAAATCCAAGCCACTTATATACAGAAGAAGGAGAATACACTATTGTGCTAAGTGCAAAAGGAGCTGGAGATTGTTGGGACAATAGCAGTAAAACGATCAATATTCAAACACTGGTAAACGATGATGAACCAAATAGTCTGGAAGGAAAGGTTCATGTTTTTCCTAATCCGGTAAGTCATTATGTTCACATACAATACGAATTTGAGGAAACTCAAGAGTTGGAGTTAAAAGTCATGGATGCTTTGGGTAGAACTGTTCATCAAATTTCAGAGCGGACTTATGAGAAAGGGGAGCAGTTGATTAATACAAGCGCTTGGCCGAATGGGATGTATTATATGGTGTTTACGAATGGTAAGGCGGCGTTGGTGCGGAAGATGGTTCGGATGGAGTAAGCTTAGTAATAGTAATGTTATTTTTAGTTTAAAGGTCATTCATGACTCATGCGAATCACGGGTTTAAATAGAATCAGTGCTGATAGTCAATGAGTTACATTTTGAGAAGAAATTAAACCTTCGATCTAGTCTCATAAATACTTGATTATCAGTATTAGGTTTTTACTAGTGATTCGCATGACTCATCCCAAAAGTAGGATGTACACGTACCAATAAGAGTGAATACTCACGCAGAGAGCGCAGAGGCCGCAGAGCCAGTCTGTACCGGAACGGGCGGAGACGGGCGATACGCGAAAAATACGTTAGCTCAGCGCTCTTTGCGCCCTCTGCGTGATGAAAAATACGATTGGTTGCTCTTATATCGTGAATTTTCGTACGTGTACATTTTACTTAAGAGATGACTCATATTTTACCGTTACTAATTCATATTTTAAAGAGTCGATCTATCAATTAGCCTTGAATCGCAACTATCTACTAATCTTATATGGCACGTTCTATGTCTATCTACCAAAAGTCCTTTAACGCTGATTTAACCAATACCCGCGAAGCTTTCTACAATAAGAAGTAGTAACTTTGGCGTTCATACAGCGTTATTCCTTTTTGGACCTTAGTTAACTAAATTACGAACCTGAATGCACATATCAAAAAACGGGATACTTCTTGGCTTCCTAATATGCTCTTTCTTAGCACTTAATGCCCAACCTACTGTAGAAAAGAAGGAACCGGTAGTAATCGTAAAGAAAACAGTAACCGACTCTGTAACCCAAGAAGATGCTTTCGAAAAGCAATACCAAATCAATATTCGAAAGACGCACCTCAATGGTATTTACATTCCTAAGGACTTATTCGATAGTTTTAGACAACTTCAGTTACTAATGGATCCTGGCAGTATTCGACAATTTCAACTTTTACCTGAAGAACGAGCAGCAAAAAAAATATATCTGGTTATGTGGATTGCTCAAAACTGGCATTTCCGAGAAGGTTCTCGACTTTCTAATCTTATTCGTCAACTCGGCATTACTTACCCGGAACATATGGCGCACTTTGTCGTAATGACCTTTCATCGACATCTTAATAAAAAGGACCTCGGAATTAAAGAACGGGTTACTTTTTATAAGGAAAAGGAGCAACAAGCTTTTGAGAAAGCGAAGCAGGAGAAGAAAGGAGAGGTTATTTTTGAAGAAAAAAGAAAACGTCAGGAATAAGAATTCAAGGAACATTGTTAAATAAGCTTAAAATTTTCGAACAGGTTTCTTATTGCGGCTGATTCTGATTTTGAAAGCTTAAAACAGAGTATTTACAAGCGATTGGCCAAAATTTCCACTTAAGAATTCCGCTGTTTCCCGTCTTAAAAGGCATCAATTCTCAAAAGATTTTTTTATGCTAGTGCAAAATTTATACATTTGCACTCCGAAACCGGTTGGAGATACCATATATATATGTATCAAATGGATAACTGGGGTAAATTCGAAAATTCGTACTAAACAAATAGAGGAAACTCCTCTGAATATAAAATAGATCACCATCCTATGGCTAAAAATTTACTGATAGTAGAGTCACCTGCAAAGGCTAAAACGATAGAAAAGATATTGGGGAAAGATTTTGTGGTTAAATCTAGTTTTGGTCACGTTCGTGATTTGGAGAAAGGAAATAAAGGAGTAGATATTGAAAATAAATTCCACCCTAATTATATCGTCTCTCCAGAGAAAACAAAGGTGGTTAAGGATCTGAAAGATGCGGCTAAGAAAGTAGACGAAGTCTGGCTCGCGACGGATGAGGATCGTGAAGGAGAAGCCATCTCTTGGCACCTTTGCGAAGTACTCGGTCTTGATGAAAAAACCACTAAGCGGATTGTCTTCCGCGAAATTACCAAACCTGCTATTCAAAAAGCAATTACTCAACCTCGTACCGTTGACATTAA
>CAZDTI010000363.1:0-8759 GCA_964508085.1 uncultured Saprospiraceae bacterium
GTACGTACTGGCTCTGCGGCCTCTGCGCTCTCTGTGTGATTATTCACTCTTTATTGGTACGTGCACATTTTAGATATGGGGTGACTCATGTTTTTAGCGTACAACCCAATTATAATTGGTACTCAACATCCTTCTTCAAAACAAAAGCAAACAGTCCCGCACTGATCAAAGAAATAATAAGACCCACCGGGAAAATCTCCAAAAAAGTCAATCCCATCCGAAAGGGCCGATTGTTTTGATACTTTTCCATCATCTCTTTAGTAGGAGCGAGTTGCTCAGTGATTTCAGCTTCAGTCAATCCAGCTTTCAATAAATTCCCACGTTCAAAATCGAGGTATTGGCCGATAAAGTCCATATCCGAAGTCGCCATATACACCTCCCAAAAAAGAGCATAGATCACTCCGGCCACCATCGTAATATATAGCCCTATCAAAAAAGCTTTTCCAAATTTGATGACCCCACCTGCATAGTTGTCCCGATATTGCTTTACCGCAAAAAAGATGGTGGACAATGCCAGGACCATAGAAGCATAGCCATAATAATGTCCATTTTCAAAGTCCATGGTTTCTCCCTCTCCGGGTGCCATTATAAAAAACATGGCGCTAGAAATAAGGCCAGCAATAATTCCAAAAGTAAGTACAATCTTTTTCATGATGAATTGGTTTTGATGAGTTGCAATAATAGGGCAGAAGCGGGAAAAAACGCTCATACTTTTGGGTGATATTGGGGATTTACAGGGGGAATAGCCCTTTTGGGGGAGGGGATCTCTGAAAGGTAGATGAGGAGGATGAGGTAGATGGGGCAGATGAGGTTTACTTCATTCGCGTAATGACTCGTGGGGAAGCCTCATCCACCGCATCTACCTAATCTACCCCATCCACCTTTATTGGATCAACCCCAACTCCTTCCCTCGCTGCACCGCCTGTGTTCGTCGTTTTACATCCAATTTCATAAACAGATTTGATGCATGGGTTTTCACAGTATTCAAAGAAATGAAAAGTTTCGCGGCGATTTCCTTATTGGAGCAACCATCGGCCATTAGTTTCAAGACATCGAATTCTCGTTCTGAGATACCGGTATTGCTTAGGTTTTCTTCATTTAGAATGAATTTCTCCGGAACTATCTTCTCTTGGATCAGCACTTTAGGTTTTGTCAATCTCAGTCCCATCCAAATTCCAATCACGGTGAAAAAACTAGCGATGATACCGACATATACTTCCAAGCTGATCGTTCGAAGGTAGAGGTGGTAGTCGATGTATTTGAGGAGCCAAATCAGCAGTGCCAAAGAAACGCCGTAAAGGAAAATTGTTTTTTTCATAGAGAATAATTCGTAGGAGGTAAATATACGAAGTTTGGGATTTCCAAGTGTCGAGTAAAGGTTGTTTATTTACGGAAATAAACAATTTTCTCCTATGAGTTTCTTTAAAAACCTATTTTCTAAAAGCGAAGACCCGATTAAAAATTACGCTGACTTCTGGGATTGGTTTCAGAAGAATGAAAAACGTTTTCACAAGGTTATTGAAAAGCATGATCGAATTGAGGCTGATTTTCTGGATAAGATCTCACCTAAGCTAGCCGAGATAAAGGAAGGATTTTTTTTCTTGGCGGGGATGAAGGATGATGAAACTGCGGAGTTAATTCTTACTGCTGATGCAAATCCGAAGAACATTGTTTTTGTGGAAGAATTGGTTGCTGCTGCGCCTAAGATAGCCGGATGGTTGTTTACCTGTTTGAAGCAGCCTTCAAAATTGGAGAATACAACGATAAGCTTGGGCGGTTATGATTTTACGAATGAAAATTTAAGCTTCTTTTCAAATGTTAACAATAATTTTCCGGATGAGATTGACGTTACTATTGTGCATCGGGATTTTGATGCGGAAGATCAAGATCGGATTGTAAATGGAATCTATATTTTCTTGGATAATTATTTGGGGGAGTTGAATTTTGTGACGACTATTGATGAGCTGAGGTTCGTGGGGACAAAAGATATAGATCCAACAGACTTAGTACCTATTGAAAAATTACCGAACTTTTTAAAGTGGCGACAGAAGGAATTTGTGGAAAAGTATGAAGGGGTCAGGCACAATACGGAAAACGATAACTGTTCTATATTGGAAGCAACTTTGAAAAAAAGTGGAAGCCCCTTGATCGCAGCTATAAATACAGATGTATTAGAATGGGATAGGAAAGCTTCTCACCCTTGGGTGATGATTGTGAAAATAAAATATGATGGAAGCGACTATAATGGTTTGCCAAAAAATGAAATATATGAAGTCCTCGAAGCTTTGGAAAATGAATTAATCGTTGATTTAAAAGATGAGGATGGATATTTGAATATCGGAAGGCAGTCTGTGGAAAATGTACGTACCATATTTTTTGCCTGTAAGGATTTTAGGAAACCAGCGAAAATGGCTTTTGAGCTGGAGAAGAAATATAAGGAGAAGTGGGAGATCAGTTCGGAGATTTATAAAGATAAGTATTGGCGGAGTTTTGAGGGGTTTAGGAAATAAATGCTTGACTGAACGGGTTCGCTAGAAATAGGTAGTATTTACTGATTGGAAAAATCAAATACGTAAACACATAAAAAAATAATATTCAAGATGGGAGTAGTAAAGTGTAATGTGCATGGAAAACAACAATTTACAAACGTTTGCATTCATATAGAAAAAGAATTAAATGAAGGTATTTTACCTGAATACTATATCACAGAGCCGTTATATTCAAAAGTTTGCAAAGTTTGTAAAAAAAAGTATGATCTGATTATTGAGACTAAAATTACTTTTGATGAAGCTTTAGATTTAGAGTCAAATGAACTTGAGTTATTTGAGCAAAAAATATCTCATGTTGAAAATGAAATAAAATATAGAGCATTTTGTATAGAATGTTATAAAGAGATTGCTGCGATTCAAAAGCAATAGATTTAAGTGGGTGGAAATTAATATGAAGTCTAAAAAAAGATTTGTTTTCTAGAACTATAACACATCAACTTTTACTAATTCAGCATCTTATTAAGAAAAACGTATAATGAAATCACTAATACCACTACTATTCCTCGTTTTATTCATACAATGCCACAGCGAAGAATCCTCAATGTCCTCAAAGGAAATGGGCGATTTTGATCAATCAGCAGAAGAGTATCAAGTAACACCTCCAAGGACAGCTGAACCACCACCTCCTCCAGAAGTGGAACTCGAAAAAGGCAGTAAATTGATAAAAGAAGGTCGATTAGAGTTTGAAGTTTCAAATTTAAATAATGCAAAGAATCGAGTTGATACCTTGTTGAAATCGCTTAAAGGCTATTATCAAAATGAGCAGTTTAATTCTTACAACCAAAGAAAGAATTATTCTTTGATCATCAGAATTCCAAATCAGAGTTTTGATACTTTAATACTATTGTTAGAACAAGGTAAAGGAAAGTTGAAGGCAAAAAACATATTGGCGAAAGATGTGACAGAAGAATTTGTTGACCTTAATATTCGATTGAAAAATAACTTGGCTTACCTTGATCAATATAATGAACTATTAAAAAAAGCTAAAACGATAAATGAAATACTAGAAATAAAAGAACGAAATAGAATTATAGAATCTGATATAGAATCAAATCAAGGTCGATTAAAATACCTCGAAGATAAGGTAAAGTATAGCACGATAAATCTTGAGCTGAATGAAATGATTGAATACGTGGAGTCAGATTCAAATTTTATAGGAAGAATAAAAAAAGGCTTTAAAAAAGGCTTCGATTTATTTTTGGATCTAATTGTTTTGATCGTGAATTTATGGCCCTTTGTAGTCTTGATGCTTCTGGGGTGGATGATAATTAGAAGAAAAGAATTTAGTGTTTTTGGAAGAAGAAATAATAAAAAGAACACACAATGACAAAAACTGAAATGGAGGTATGCGAGCCAGTATCCGAAAAGTTGTATTTTAAGCGTCTACTATAAAACAAAATAAGGCCGGTCTTGGTGCAAGTAATTTTTAATTAAAACTTGACTCAAGACCGACCGAATAACAACTGAGAAAAAGATAGTTTTTAAATAAAAGTACTATTCCACTAACAATTTACCTCCATACTCATCTCCATTCATTCCAACAACTTTAATGAAATAATATCCACTGTTCATTCTGTTTCGATCTAGTTGAACACGTTCTGCATCTAATCCTGATTTTTCGTAAAGTTTATTTCCCAAAACATCGAAAACAGTGATAGATTGAATCGCCTCATTTCCTTTATTAAAAGGAACAATTTGAATAGTACTAGATTCCACCATTGGATTTGGAAGGATCGAAACAGTTCCTTCTTCATTAATATTTCCATTCGGTGAACCAATGATATTGACAACCGTGTTGGTGATCATTGGCGCAACATTATCAAAATAAATAGCTGCCTTGTTTTCAATACGCGTTTGATCTGTCAAGCCCGATCTTGTCTTTATTTTGAAAATAATAAAACCGTGACTCTCTGGTTCATTCGTTAAACTGTCAGGCATATTAATATTCTCAAAAGTCCAAACTAGTTTTTGACCTGTCAACTCTAAACGGTAAGGGTGCGATGCAACACCTTGCTGGAAAGTACTCATGTCTAGATAGTCTGGTAACTCATCTTCAATTCGAACCGTCGATACAATTGTGTTTCCTACATTCTGAAAACGAATCTTGTAAATCAATTCTTCTCCAGCATCAATAAACCCTTCCGGACTAACTGCGATATCATTCGGATCAATGGCACCAACCGCTTCCTGCACACTTTCAAAAACATTATCTGCTCCTAGGCAATCGTCTTCATTGCCATAAAGAGTTGCTGTAATAGTAATGTTTTCTCCAATTACTGCATTTACAGATATAGAATCTTTGATATAAATGGTTACAGATTCCCCAATGGCAACCGTGCCTAAATTCCAACGACGATCAGTGCCTACAGTTAAGTCCCAAGGAATAGAACTTTCTAATGGAATAACATCAGAACCAAATGCTACGGTCAATTTCACATCAGTGGCTGCTTGTCCACCTTCGTTTTTGTAAGTTACTGCAATCAAGTTCTCAAAACCAACGCGATGAGCAGTCGCAGATAACTCTACCTTCAAATCGGGTAGGGCACAAAGGGACTGATTAGGAAAGTCATATCCACAAAAGCTATTACCAATTCCAGTTACCGTAACGACTTGCTCTAATGTACAAGCTGGAGTCCAGTTGGTGCCGGTTGCATCTTCTCTAAGTGTGTAGTCACCAGGCTCTACCATGATACTGTATGCCCCGTTCTCATCAGTCATTACTGTTCGGTTACCTGGCTGGACAACAATTTTCATGTTATTGATGCCCGGCTCGTTTAAGTCCTGTTGACAATTTCCATTCGTATCGTAATACGCAACACCACAAATTTCAGATCCGTTTTCTTCTGTTATAATGATACAATCATTGATGGCCGGATTAGCTAATACTTGCTGATAACCTGAACTCCATACTACCTTAACAGAATCAACCGAACTGGCATTTCCTAATCCAAAAATCATTTTAAGTTCGCTCTGGCCGCCTATTCCTCCACCTGTTTGACTAGAAACTTCACGCATCTGCCAAATAGATTGGCCGTAAATGTTAGCTTTTACATAAACCTTCGTTCCAACGGCTGATCGATTTGCACTGGTTCCAACTAAGGTGATGCAGGATTTGTTTTGACACTTTCCTCTTGAATTCTCATAAACGAAATTTTCATTGGCGCTATGGTTAGCAATAAAAAGATCAACATCTCCATCATTGTCGATATCAGCCCAAGCCGCACCAAATGAATCACCGCTATCTTGTGTGATTTGATTGACTGTCTTGACGAATGTACCGTCACCGTTATTGGAGTAAAGGAAGTTATCCTGTCCTTGATCATTTGTAACCAGTAGGTCTAGATCTCCATCATTATCATAATCGGCCCAACCAGAACCATGAGAATGTCCGCCATCATTTGCTATTACTCCTGTGGTTATTTTAGTGAAACTTCCATCGCCATTATTTTGGTATAAGAAGTTATTCTGATCACCAGAGTTAGCTACAAATAAATCAAGGTCTCCATCATTGTCGTAATCTCCCCAGCTTCCACCAACCGAACTACCTCCGTCAGACACGATGGCTCCTGTATTTATTTTTAAGAAGTTTCCATCGCCTCGATTTTCGTATAAACTGTTATTCGAGTTTTCCGTGTTGGCCACAAATAGATCTGGGTAACCGTCATTGTTGTAATCTCCCCAAGCTCCGGATACGGAAAAGTTAGCTTCTAAAACAGGAGCGGCATTCGTTTCAGTTGCGAAAGTTCCATCTCCATTGTTATGGTATAGCTGGTTGAACTTTGTAGAAAAATAATCGGTAACAAACATATCCAAGAATCCATCATTGTCATAATCCACCCAACTTACACCGTGAGCATATCCATTGTCAATTACAATTGGGTCATTACTGATTTTTACAAAAGTTCCATTTCCATTGTTTCTATAAAGGAAGTTGGAATAACCGATATTGTTTGCAACGTATAGATCAAGATCGCCATCATTGTCGTAATCCCCCCAGGTTGCAGCAGTAGAGCTAGCTAAATCTGTAGCAACTGGTCCACTTGTTATTTTAGTGAATGTTCCGTCCCCATTGTTATTATATAAAAGGTTCGGCACCGTAGGTTCGTAGCTCGTTACAAATAAGTCGACAAAACCATCATTATCATAGTCACCCCAAGCGGTTGCCCAATTGTTGCTGACATCAGATAAACCAATACCGGTCAAGCTACCAAAGCTTGCGTTCGGATCGAATGCCATCGCTAAAGCTGGTAAGTTGTCTCCACAAGGTCGTTTACCAGAGACAGAAATATCAAGTATGTCGCCAGGTTGGAAGTCATTCCCCAGCATAATGTTGAACCTTAATTTAACAATGTTTGCAGTTACATCAGTTACACCAACTAAACCATCGTTTCCAATAATGGCATCCATGTCCATTCCCGTTATGGAATAAGCATTGTTGAGTAGTGTTGGATCAGGAAGGCTGCTATAAGAACCGCTTGTTGGATATAACACTTCCATACTTCCACTTTCGATTGTGATAACTTGGTCTGCAGGAACAGACAAATCAACCAACAAGTCATTAACGACAGCTAACTTGGAACTAAGCATTTCTAATTCTATTCCAATGATATTGTCACATTCATCAACTTGGTTGATTACACTGTTAAACTTAACCTGTAATTCAGAAGGTTGAGGAGCAATGTATAATAAGAGTTCTTCCGTTCCACAAACATGTTCATTTAATGAATTTGGATAACCATCACAATCATAACCGGTTGATACTTTTAGTGTAGATAGATTGCAATCGTTATAAGATGCTGTGATTCTGAAATTTTTAACTTCATTTAAACTGTGATTGCCGATTTGATAAAAGCCGTTGACTGGTGTAAGTATATTGTTGCTACTAAGGTCAGTCACTTCCAAAATAGTGATACTACTTCCCATGTCTTGTAAATGAAACCAAGCATTTTCGGCATCTGCTTTTTTGCCCTTGATTTTGATTTCCCAACTAAGCGTAGGAGCAATTCCTTCTTGTGTAGCTTGAGTTGTTGTGACTTGAAGTTGTGATTTATAGTACTTTAGGTAGTCAGGAGCATAGGTAGATTCTGCTGATAAAGCTCCTCCAATGAAATCATTCTCCTGAAAAGCAAAGAACCAAGTTACGGGGTTGTTTGCCGCTTCATTAACAAGGCAGGTCGGTTTTAATTCGATATAGACTTTTCCATTATATCCATCATCACTCTTGTTTAATGTTCCTCCATTTTCTACTAGATGTTGATCAAAGTCAAATATCAACGTATTTCCAATTTCACTATCAGGGCTAATCGTAGCGGTTTCTTTCTGCGTGACGTTCGTCGATTTTGTTCTCCACTGATCTATATAACCACTGACAAAAGAGTAGCCTGCTGGAATTTCAACTCTCATGTCTTTCAAGTGTGACCAGTTACGGTATTCGTAAGGAAAAATATTTCCGCCTGCGTAATTGGTACAACAATCGCCAACACTCATTTTGTAAGTTTGTACGAGTGTTTTAGTACATGTTTTTACATCGTATTGTTCTGCCCAATTAGAACGATAATAATATCCGATTATCGTAAAGTTTCCATTCCAGTCATTACATTGAAATGCTGTTCCGTTCGGACTATCGCTGACATAGAAGTCATTGGTTATGGTTACTTGTTCTGCTCCTCCTCCCACATTTTCTATAACTTTATACGTGGCAGTTAAAACAACCTGATCTTCTGCTTCAAGCACAAAACCCGAAAAGTTGGTGCAGCCATTAGCGGATAAAGTAGCAGGACTAAAATCAAAATCGACTACTCTATTTCCACTTGAAACTTGGTCCGTAAATGATACTTGATCACAAGTCAAAGTAAGGCCAGTACTGGCGTCTAAAATTTCTACACTAGCGGACTGAATCATAATGTCGTTTCCATAAGGAACACTGGAAGAAGCGTAACCATATGCCCAGGAAGGATAAGCTACAGAAGTTTTAACCACTCCCGTAAATATTGTTTGGAAAGTATCTCCTAACATCATTCGATTTGTTTTTACCTTAGAAAAGTCTAAGGTTCCTGCATTGTCAGGAAGGCCATCCAAATCATTATCTGCTTCTCCAAAACTGGTTCTTTCTACTTCGAATTGTTGGAAGGCCATTCCTTCGCTACAATTCCCTGGACAATGGATCTGTGTTTGTGGCGTTTCATAACAAGTCATTTTGATGCGGTAAGG
>CAZDTI010000364.1:0-8751 GCA_964508085.1 uncultured Saprospiraceae bacterium
ATGTTGTGAATTTTCGTACGTGCACACTTTACTTATGGGATGATTCATGTTTTTTTGCTTTAGCTATTTAGTACATTGATGATGGAGTCCATCTTTTGTTACTGCAAAACGAAAGTATTTTCTATTTTTTCTCCCTTTAGCGTTGGAGAAAAAAAAGACAGAAATCGGTAAAACGGATTTTTATAAGAACGCCCTTTTCTTAAAAATAAAACCAATGCCCTTTTATTTTCCCACGGCCATCAACTTCGAGCGCTGGTGCCGGGATCTTTATAAAATTTAATGCTTGAAAAAGCCCCTTTAGAAATTTTGAACGAGTTGGAATTTTTGTCCAATCAATGTCCGGAGACAATAAAAACTGACGGTATCTTTTTGTTTCTGGAATGGGAACGCCCCGGTATGAAGTTCTGTTTTCAAACTCCCCGTACATTCCGTTGGCGCTATAGCCAAAGGCTAGATTTATCCACCCTGGCATTTTATCTTTTAATACAAAGTTATTGACATTCGTACTCAGCCAATAGGTGTGTCCATTGTAATCTAACAATAGGCTTTCTAAAGTGTTATCACCTAAATAACCGTTTGACCTTTCGGCGTAGACCGAACGACTGAAGCTAAATTTATATTGAAGGACTTGACGATCAAATAAAATCTCTTGTCCCATGACGAGCAGGGCGCCTGCGGTGTTCGCAGCCATATCGCTCCAGGAAAAACCCCAGTCTTCATAAAGGCCATCGAATATTTCAATGGGGGTTTGTAGTACAATTCCCATTGTCCCGCCGAAAAGGAGTGATTTCTTTTTGCTCACTCCTGCACTTCTAAGCCATTTGTAGCAGAGGTAGCTTTCTAAATAAGCCCCATAGCCATGCCCCATTTTATCCATTTGCAGATAGCCTTTGCTATCATTGTACAAATGGAAAGGGACACGTTCGGAGTCTCTATACCAGACATATTGGAGATAGGCCATGCCTCCGAGATACAATGCTGATTCTGTTATGATGGCAGCTCGTAGCTTGGATTTGTTGATCGTAGAGGGAGTGGTGGTGGTTAAGCTATCTTGGGCAGATAGGTTTGTTAGGCATAAGCAAAACAAGGAGAGACAGAGTAGTTTTATTTTCATTTTAGAGTCTTCTTCTTTAGCGTAATTTGTTAGTTTGAACTTCGTTCAAGTTTCACTTTTCGAACTCCGTGATCCGTATCCCACTGATCGACCACTTTAAAACCAAAACGCTCATACAATTTAATCGCAGGGATATTTCCAAGGCCCGTCTCAACGACAAACAGCTTTGAATCAAAAAATTGGAGAACATGTTTCATTAGTCCATTCGCCACTCCTTGTCTGAAAAAACGAGGATGAACGACTAAACTATTAATACTTGTAAAAATATTGTTATTTTCTACCTCAACCACTCCTGCTAATTCTTGATTTTTAAAAAACCCAAAAAAAACGGTGTTCGTATTCCTGTATTTTTCCAGAGGTCTTTTCAAAGGTGGAAAATCAGTTGCATTTAATAACTCCGCCTCTATTTTGTAGGACGCTTGAAATATGGACCGAATTTCCTTAGCTGTTTCAAGATTGTCGTTTCGAAGCCTTTTAATCATTTCCTATTATTTAGTAGCAGTATCCATCCGTGATTCAACACTACTTTTACAGGGGCTTGTTTTCCTGCACGAAGGTGACTTATTAAAGAACGATTACCCCAGAAAGGCTTAATTTGGTATCGACCAGAGCGCATGCCTTCCTTTTTGTAATTCATCATTCCTGCTACTTCACTAAATGAATCTGCATTTTTTATCTGCTTATTTTTTTGGAGGATTCCCACTACGGTTTCAAAGGACGATTGACTTGGAATAATAACGATATTCTGCGCTAATTCATCTGGCACATTAGAAGACATAATCACAGCATATTTATCATAGGCTAAGAATCCTACAATTCCTCCGATAAGGAGTAGTCCTATAAGTATTTTTTTTCCCCATTTGAATTTCACAATTTTGTTCTCTTTGAGTTGGGAGCTCTTATTTAAATATTTACAAAGAAAAAGTTTATTTATTCTTTGAGATTTTCTCTTTCAACTGGCTAATTTGAATTTGTAATTCATCTGTCTCCTTCCCTCCTACTCCAGATGACATTTCAGAAGCCTTCTCCAATGTTGTCAGTGCTTTTGTAAGTTCATTGTTTGCTTCATATGCTTTTGCAAGCTCCCTTAATGCTACAATTGATTTTGGGCGGTATGCTACCCAACGTTCAAGAACTTCAATTGCTTCAATAGTTTTCCCTTCTCTCAATAAATAAGGACCTATTCTACTCAGCTTGTTGCCACTATTCCAGCGTTCTGCTTTTGGCAGAATATCAAAACCATACTCTTTCGATAGATTTTGAAAATACTGATCAAGGTTTTCCATTGCATTTCCGGGCGCTTTGATAATTTCACGATATTGTGCGAACCATTTGTCTTTTGGAAATATCAATTCAAATGCTTCTGCTAATGCAGGTAAGGCAACATCATAATGTCCTTCATTTGGAAATACCTTTGATACAAAATGAAAATCATCAGAACGGAAAGGGGACAGCCGTTTTTCTAAGGCTTCTATATTTTCCTTTATCATCGGTGAATTTCCGTTGGTATCTCCATCCGCAGAGGTTACATAAAGGTATCCTTTCCTTTTTGGAGAATTCTTAAAATCATTTTCAAAAACATCAATAAGACTTTCTCCTTCATTATAGCCCATTCCAAGGACATCTCCAGAGGCAATTGCAATATGAGCATCAAACAATGCTGGTTCTTTTGCAAAGGTGTGCAGGGCATAAGTTGATGTCCCAGAAAGTCCCATCACAATAGTAAAGTCGTTTGCTCTAAAGTTGCTTTTTAAATATGGCAAGAGCTCTTGTTTCAAATGAGCGGTAAATGGATCTGGATTTACTCCAAACGGAAGTTGCTTCCAATCCTTTGGCCAAAAGTCACTACCATTGGTATAGAATTTCGGTACATGAGGACCATCTACCAGACTGACAACTATGCAGTCGGGCATTCTTTCTACAGCCCCCAGATGCTTTACCATTCCTGAAACCATAAGAAAAAATTCATCTTCAAGCAATAGAAATACAGGATAAGTATGATCTGCCGACACCTCGTAAAAACTCTCGGGTAGAAAAACATTTACCGTTCTATCTTCATTTAGTATTTTTGAATGAATCACATATTGCTCTGCATAAGTCAATGGAACAGGTTCTTTTACAGACCATTCTTTCTTGTCTTCTTGAGCTGAAGCTACTGTACAAAAGTTAAGGAATACGATTAGGTGAAAAATATACTTTAGTTTCATTGTTCATTTTTTAGAAATCCTTACGTTCTATAATTACGCCCATTCCTTTGTATGGAGAAGAACGTTCATCATTCCATTTTCTTAATGCAGGAGGAATAGAATAATAAGCATTTGACTGATGATTGGCATTAGCGGTATAATGATAAAAAAACTTTAGATCAGTAGTATCGTTTTTCTCTAAAATCTTCACCATTTCATCAAAACCCATTTTCATTTTATCGTTTTCCTGATCTCCCAAGCTCATATAAAGGAATTGATCTAATTGGCGCGCTTGCGCTAAAAATGTCTTTGCTTTATCAACTATCAAATTTTCATTTCTCCAAAATGCCGGGCTGTAACAGAAGTAGGCATTAAATAGATTTGGCTCTTCTAACATAGCAAAAAGAGTAAACAACCCCGCTCTGGATTTTCCAGACAACATTCGATAACCTGATGTTCGATATTTCTTTTCCATTAATGGGATGGCTTCTTTTTTAAGGAAATCTAAAAAAGCATCACCGCCACCTAGTTCAGATGGATCCTCCCCTACCATAATGTAATTGGGCGTTAAATCTAAATTTCGATTTTCATTGACGATTCCCACCACAATGACTTCTGGCAATACCCCCGCAAGGTTGAGCACTGTTGCTGCATTCAGCACATCCCGGTCATGAGAGGTTGCATCTAATGCATACAAAACAGGATAGTTTTTATCCTGATCAGAGGAATAGCTTTTTGGAAGATGAACCAATAACTTTCTCGATCCATTCAGAATTTTGGAATCAATATTTTCAGTTTCATCAGCGCTAAGCTGATCCCTTTGTGCTTGTATTTCAAAGGCTGTTAAGGTGGCAATTAAGGTTACGATTACTGCTAGTAAGGTAATTAGAATTGTTCTTTTCATGTTAGTCAGAATTGAGGACTCAGTAAATAATAACTTTCTGACTCCTAGATTAATAATTCGACCAAATTAGCTAATTACCTAAAAGAACCTTAGGTCACTTCGGTGTCATTCTAATGTCTTTTACCTCTTTTGCTTAAACTATGCTGTTGTAAACCGCTCTTTGGTTCTTCTATGATAAATCAAAGATAACCTTCCAATATTCACTAGAACAAAGCAACTATAAGCTAAGAGCGGAATATTTAATTGGCCATACATTTTTTGTCCGGTCAGTATGAAAATAAAAAGTGGAACTAAGCCTATTGACAACATTAATAAAATGAACGTAATGGTTTGAAAGGATAACAAGTCTTTTCCGATGGTATTAAAAAAGCTTTGACTTTTTTTGTTCCTCCATAGACTCAGCAAAAAGATAATGTGGAGCGGTGGAAGAAAGACCAAGGTTGCTGAAAAAAGCAAAATCAAAGACAGGTGGTTCGTCTCCATTTTGGGCATCTCCTCCTTTGTTTGGTTGACTAATAAGTCCAAGTCCAGAACAGCTGACAATGTTTTTAAGGTATGGATACGGGGAACCACTTTTCCTTTTTCAATTCTTTTTATGGTGCTTAATGATAAATTTGTTGCTTCCGCCAAGGACTCTTGTGTATAGCCCTTTTGTTTTCTAACAGTGGATATTTTTTGTCCTATTTTCATGGTTGTCTGTTTTTATTATGGTTCTTTGACAAATCTCGTTGAAGCGTAATTCTGCCAGCGCAGCCCCTAACCCCTAAAGGGGAAATCTACCCGCTAGGTAGCTAAAATCATTGGCCCCGCCTGACCGGAACGGGCTGGTTTGTCTAAGTGTCTTTATTATTTCATCAAAAAGTCCTTTGACCTGTGCATAAATGCTTTCTCGTTTGTTAAATGCTTTAAACGCGGGTTTAAATTCTTCGGTTTTGAAGTATTATCCCTTATAGTTATATCCTTGTATTCTTTTCAATTCATAAATGCAACAAGCAATTCCTTCAAACTCTCGCTCCTCGATAAACTCAAATCCTAGTCTTTCATAAAACCGATGCGCTTTGACGTTACTTTTCAAGGGGTCAATTAGAATTCCCTCTACCTCAGGATTAGCAAAACATCTTTTAATGGCGAGGTTCATCATTAGCGTACCATATCCTTTATTCAGTTTATCTTCTTCTCCAATCCAAATATCAATTGCTCTTTTGTTCTTTTCTACAATTCCCCAATATTGTGTTTCTTCTAAGTAAGGATCAATAATTTGAATAATCCCTATAGGTTCTTCCTCTAATTCTGCGATTAACTGTTCTCTCCATACTGGATTTCGTTTTAGTTCCACTTCCCAATTCCAATCACTATCGGGGTCACAGTCAATTACATGTTGCTTTGTATCCCAATACTTGAGCAATTCAAGATCCTTGATTGTAGCGGGTCTTAGTTTTATCATTGTATTAGTTCTGATTCTATTCGTGTACAACAACTTGTTAACCACTGGAGTGGGGCAATGAGAGTGGTAGACTTTCTGTCGGGGGGCTTTGATACATTCAATCAATGTTCAACTATCATTTTACCATACTCCCCATTTAAGCAAGCAATTATTTGATTACCTCCTGGTTCACCTGCGTGATAATGATAACCTCTTATCTCATCTTCATGTCCTCCACACTTATCCAAATCTGTTGGTTTATTCCCATCTTTATCCAATAAGGCATAAATTCCAAATCCGTCAATTGCATATCCGATCATAGGTGCATGATTGTCTTTTTGTGCAATTTCTTTAGTGCATCCATTTACAGCATGATAGTGATATCCCGTATGCGGATTAACATGTCCTCCACAATCATCCAGAGGTACTAAGGTGTGTGCTTCCAAGATGGCGTCAGTAGGTGCTGGAGGGTCAAAATTAACCCCATTAAAAGCTAAACCCATAATTCCTCTTCTTACTCTTGAGGGTGTTTTTTGGTAAACCGGGTTAATAGGAATATAGTACGTAGTTATATGGTGATGATAAAAGGAAGGTTGACATTCAACACAATGATTTTGATATATTTCTTCAACGTCAGGTTTTGCTGCACCTTCACATTCCTTTTGAGTAACGGTAACTTTTATAGAACCATCTTCATTGTATAGTTTCCATTTAGCGTCTGAATAAAACGTTCCGATATTCGAAATAAAATGACCATCAACATCATATACTTTCCCTTTATCAAACCAAATTCCTCCTTTCTCTTTTGAGTCGTTTATATGTTTAGGACACCAAGGCCCCATTTGATGTTCACCTGGTTCAGAATTAACAACAATTTTATAACACTCCGCTTTAGTTCCTCCAGAAAGCTTATACTCTACTTTTTCAATCGGTTGAACCAAGTTTTCTTTTATAAAGTAAGAAGCATTTACAGGGACAATTGTTTCTACTAATTTTTGGTTTTCCTCTTCACAACTTGTAAGTACAAAAATAAATATGGATGTCGTCAGAATTATTTTAATTAAGTTCATCTTATTCGGGTTTGTTTATGATTGTGTTGTAGCCAGCCTATTTATCAACCGCCACTTTTAATTATTTTTTCTACTTTAATTCTATCATCTAATCTAATCATTAAAAAATAAACCCCATCATTAAATTCAGATATATTTAGTTGGTCTCTCGATTTGAAATTATTTTTAAGATATACGGTTCTACCCAGCTGATCGACAATTTCAATGTCAAATAATTTATTTTCTGCTATATTTTTAAGTTGAAGATTTCCATTTGTAGGATTGGGGAAAACTGTAATCTTTTCTCCTTGAGGTAAATCAACATTTTCTACAGAAATGGATTCTTGTATAATATGCTTGAGCAAATAAAAAATTTCTTCTGTTATTTTACTATGCCTTAAATTGGAGCCATACGTAAAGACACCATATGTCGTATAATCCTCATTGTTTCTTATGTGGATGATTGAACTTCCACTCTCTCCTACTATTCCACTTGTATTCATTGCTCCAATAAAATTCGGCTCAATTAAATCCACCTTTCCATAATTGTAATACAATGTATCTCCGTTATAGGGAAGTGGGTCTACTGGTGGAATGAAAACACTCGGATATGAAAATTTATAGAAGATGCCGTCTGCAAATTGGTTATTTGTTTCATCATACCCAATGCTGATCCAGCCTGTTGTTTGTCCGATAGGTTCTTCTAACTCCAAAACCGAAAAGTCTTCGCCATTATTAACTTTCCAATCCTTTATAAAAAACACTTTCCGGACAGCGTTACAATCAAAGTTTGAATTTGAAATTCCATTGTTATAAACAGGACAAACAATCAAGGAATCAACCTGTAAACTATTCGTATTAACTTCTGAAATACAATGAGCCGCTGTTAAAACATGCCGCTTACTAATCATACTCCCTGAACATAAGTTTTTTAGCGTATCGTTTTCTACATAAAAGATTTTGACACTCGTTCGTAAAGGGTAGCTGCTTAAATTATAATCTAGTGCGGCTTTTTTCTTATAGGTAAACTGGGAATTGGGATAAACATTAACAACAGGTGCTTCTTCTTCCAATGTTGCAACAGTTGAATTAAAGTCTCCTATGTAATATTCAGTTTGGTCAGAAAGACTAGTCGTATCGAAAGAAATATTACTTATAGAATCCAATGTTTCATTGACCAAATCAAAAACTAAGATCGTTTTATCCTGGGCGTATAGACTAATAGTGAGCAGGCTAAGAACTAAGATCAAATATATTTTTTCGTATTTCATTTTTAGTTTTTCATGTTATTGTGAAGGGATGCCTATGCCTTATTCAGAGTCTTGATCCTATTTCTTTTCGAATTAAGATACCATATTGTTTATAAATTCTTTCTTAATCCGACTCGACTACTTCCATCTGAATACCAATTTTCCATTTCTGTAAATTTACGATACGCTTGTCTTCGATAAAACCTCAGTGCTTCTTCCCCTGAAGTCCATAGCCAAACATGCTTTACACCAACAGATGCAACCTCTTCTTCTATTGATTTCAATAGCTTGGCTCCCAGCCCCTTCGAACGATATTCTTTCTCCACAAAAAGATCCGTCAGATAAAACCATCCTGAATAATTTTCACCATTTTTGTATGCTAAACCTGATGAGCAACCGACAAATCTTTTTCCATCCAAACCTACAAAACTAAATCTATCCGACTTTTGTAGCGCTACATTATTTTCAAGGGAATGTTCATCAAAACCTGTATTCATACGAGTAAATTCTTCAGTTGTCATTTCGCGGTTTACAATACTGATTTTATTCATTTTAACTGGTATGAGTTTAATGTTATCTTACTTTAAGCATGGTAATATAAATACTTTCCTTTATTCAATCCATTATGTGAACTCTTATAGACCTACCGTTAATCATCCTCAGCCCTTGAATATCTCTCAGAATCAAAAGATAGTCATCCATACTCATTTCTATTGGCAACTTTAGAATTATCTCATTTCTACTTTTCAAAATACTATCTTTTACTGCTATATAAGCAATGTAGAAAAAGTAATTCGGTAAAACGAGAGTTTCGTATATTTGGAT
>CAZDTI010000365.1:0-8744 GCA_964508085.1 uncultured Saprospiraceae bacterium
TAGCGCATCTGATTACGGCTCAGAAGGTTACAGGTTTGAATCCTGTCGAGGTCACTATTGACGTAAAACCTGCAATTTTTTGCAGGTTTTTTTATTTAAAAATATTGCATTACTTGAAAAATTTCTTAAAATAATGGCTCAGGTGTCAGTTTTTATGTTTTACATTTTAGAATGCAAATTTGCTGATGTTCTTTTTGATCTTCAATATGAAATTTTAAGACTCCAAATAGACTTATAAAGGCCAGAACAAGATATAATTGTTATAATAATGGCTATAATGATGGGTCTATTTTTTGGTAATAATAAGTATTCAATGTTAGACACCAAACATTTTAATCGTCATTAACGCTAATAATGGGTTCGTAACAGGCGATTAAGCTAGAAAAAGAAAATTTGGGCCCCAGACTATAGAATAAATCGAGTTTTTGTTTAAACTTGAAATTTAAACTCGGCGAAATTAGGATGAATTTTATTATTAAATTTTTGTTGCATTCCCTGATATAGTTACTTTTTTCTTAACTACTGATCCCTTAAGCATTCTTTCATCAGAAGGTTGTGCTCCACCAACTGAAATTTCATATGCTCCAGGTTGGATAATTTTTTCACCTTTCATGTTCACAATACTTAATTGTTCTTTGTCAATTTCAAAAGTTAAGATTTTCTTTTCACCAGGTTTGAAGAAAAGCCTTTCAAAAGCTGCTAAAGTTTTATGTGGATTGAAAGCATCTGCATTTGGATTCTGTATATATAACTGTACAACCTCTTCGCCATCTAAAGCGCCTACATTTTCAACTTCGACCTCTACAGTGAAATTATTTCCTGATTCAATAGTATTAGGGATTTTTAAGTTGCTGTATTTGAAATTGGTATAGCTAAGTCCATAACCAAACTCATACAAAGGTGTTCCTTTAAAATAACGATACGTTTTTCCAGACATGTCGTAATTACTGAAAGCCGGTATATCGTTGATGTCCTTATAGAAAGTTACGGGTAGTCTTCCTGCTGGATTATAATCACCAAAAATAACATCCGCTATTGCCGTTCCACCAGCTTGCCCAGGATACCATGCTTCTATTATGGCGGGAATGTTCTCATTTTCCCAGTTAATTGAAAGTGCACTACCGTTTAACAATACTAGAATTGTTGGTTTACCTAAAGCTTGGATTTTTTTAATTAATTGAGCTTGTGTTTTAGGTAATTTTGTGTTTACACGATCGCCCCCTGAGAAACCATCAACTTTGACTTTCATTTCCTCCCCTTCTAATAGTGGACTAATTCCCATGCATAAAATTACGGCATCAGCATTCTGGGCAATAGTTAGAGCTTCTTCCCCTAAGTTCTCTTTAGGAGACTCCCATAATAAGCGCATAATAGAATGTTCAGTATTATCTTGAATACACTCAAATCGTATGTCATAATTTTTACCTGCTTCAAGTTTTACGTATTCGTAAATCTTTTTAGGATGATGTACATCGTCTCGACTCATTAATAACTTCCCGTCTAGATACATCTTCATTGAAGAAAAAGCTTCACCCCCAAGTGCATAATTACCTGTTTGATCAACAGAAAGCACTCCCGTCCATCGTACAGAGTATTTGTCATAACCCATATCATCAAAAGGTGGTTTAGTGCCCCAAGTAAAATCTACAATGTCATCTATTCTTTTATGCTTAGGGTCACCTTTAAAATCAATATTGTCATAATACTCAGCACTAAGGCCTTTGATCTTCTTAGAATCATCTGTAAACAATACTGAGTTTGGTATAGCTTCAAATACAGGAAGCCCTTCTGCTAGTTTACACCCAACAGCATATGATACCTCTGCATTAGGTAATTTTTGTTGAATACCTTTTAGCGGAGTGATAGGTTCTGTTGGATAACCATTATAATTGCCTAATAATACTTCTAAATCATTGGCATTTGACCCGATTACCGCAATTTTTTTAATCCTATTTTTATCTAGAGGCAGTGTATTGTTTTCGTTCTTTAAAAGGACCATGGATTTTCGTGCAGTCTCTAGGGCGGCAAGTCTATGTTTTTCAGAATCGACTACATCATAAGGTATGTTTTCATATTTAACTGCTCCTTCTGGTGCAAAAAGACCTAGTTTTAATCGAGCTACAATTAATCGTTCTAAAGATACATTAAGCTCTTCTTCCGTGATAAGACCGTCTTTTACTGCCGCTACCAGTGAAGGGTAAGAATCGCCGCAATTTAAATCTGTTCCAGCTTTTACCGCTATTGCTGAGGCTTCTTTGGCGTCTTCACTAATTTCATGAGCACCTTTGTCATAAAAATCTTTTATGGCCCAACAATCAGAAACAATGTATCCATTGAATCCCCAATCATTGCGCAGTAGATCGTTTAATTCTTGATTACCACAACACGGTTGACCATTGTAACTATTGTACGCGCACATTATTGAATAAACACCAGCCTGTTTGACTACTTTTTCAAAATGTGGACTATAAGTATTCAAGAAGTCCTGTGCACTGGGTACTGCATTAAAGCGATGACGATCAATTTCTGGACCACTATGAACGGCAAAGTGTTTTGCGGTTGCTACAAGCTTTAAATAATTAGGATCATCCCCTTGAAGTCCCTTAATAAAGCGAACAGCTAATTCACCCGCTAGGTAAGGATCTTCACCATAGGTTTCCATACCACGTCCCCATCTAGGGTCGCGAAATATATTAATATTGGGAGTCCAATATGTTAATCCTTGATAAATACCTCTTTTACCTCTTGATGCAAATTCATGATGTTTTGCACGAGCTTCATCAGAAATGATTTCAGAAATCTTACTCATTTGGTCTTTGTCGAACATTGCAGCTAGACCTATTGCCTGAGGAAATACTGTTGCTTTTCCGGCTCGTCCCACTCCATGAAGACATTCATTCCACCAATTATATTCTGGAATATTAAGCCTTTCAATTGCAGGCGATTCATAACTCATCTGAGAGACTTTTTCTTCTAAAGTCATTGCAGCGACTAATTCTTTCGCCTTGAGTTCAAAATTTGGAGGAGCTCCTTCATTTTGTTGGTTGTTGCTATTTTCAGATTTAGCGTCAGAGCATGCAGTTATTATACCCGCAATAGACACGAATAAAAGTACGTGTTTAAAAAACTTCATTAAAATATATTTATTTACAGGAATTTAAGGGCATACACCAACATCATCCAAATAGAATGTACCCGCAACATCATTGCCAGGACTAATAAACATTTGAAATCTTATATACTGTCCAGTTGGCACAATAGAAGTGCCATCAGGAATGCCTAGAGCGCCATCTGCATTACCAGTAAAGCCTGCAATTGCATTTGTAAAATCAAAACGCATTTCTTCCCATCCAGTACCTCCATGTTCTAAAGTGACTTCAACTTCTCGCTCTGTATCATTATTAGGGTCTTGTTGCATACTTAATCTTACTGGAAGTACGGTGTTAGACCAAAATTTCAAACGTACAATTTTGTCGGCAGTGTCACTGGTGCTGCTAAAATCTATAGCCGAATTCATTTGTACACCATACCCGTCAAAGTTACCACCTCCATCTTGAACAATCTCTAACACATTGGATGCTTCTGGATTAGCTCCAGAAAGATCAGGATTTGCAACAACTTGAACGTCTGCACCATTAAAACCGAATGAAAATGCTACATTATTGTTGTCAAATGTAGCAGGAGAACTAAATATTTGTGTGCAAGGATCTGCGGGTGGAACTACTTCAAATTGTTGTTCGGTCACCAAATCGTTTGGAGCAATGGCTTTAATCGTCACGAAAAAATTCTCATCTGATTCAGGATATTCGTATGTAAGTTGTTGCTGTATCCCAACTAATTCATTAGTTGCACCTGGAAGCCCGGAATTAACTTCAAATGCAGTTGCTCCTAAGGCAGTAGGACTTACAGTAACTGAGAAAGGTGGTTCTGCATTATTGAACATTATGTTAGCTTGAACTTCCGTTGGTGCTGGTCCTTCACTAAGAACGGCGTCAAATTCAACTTCTCTATTACAGGAAATAAATGAAATAATTAAAATTCCGAAAATAATTGATCGCATAATTTAGTATTGATTAATTTTAAAGCAATATACCTTTTTACTTGTTTTTGTAAGGGTTCGAATGCTCTATGTAAAGATTTTTGCAACATTTGTAACTTAAAATGCGACATATTTTATTTTAATTAGAGTCAAATTGCTTTTATTTCACGTTTTAATGCAACATTACATGATAATTGTAAAAACTAGTTTTTTCAAGTTGCTCAGACTTGTTCTTATTCTTTCATTTTTAATAGGTGCAAATGAGGTAAATTCTCAGATTGATTTTAATTCCCTTGAATTTAATTCGGTTAAGGAGAATATTTTCCAACGTCCTATAACATCAATGGTATTGGATAAGCATGGTTTCTTGTGGATAGGAACTGAAGGGGCTGGTCTATACCAATACAACGGTCTATCCTATAAGTATTACAGGCACGATTTGACAGATGTAAATACTATTAATAGTAATTCCATAAGCTCTATGTTTCTTGATAATTCTGGGCAATTATGGATTGGTACAGATGCAGGACTATGCGTTTACAATGAAAAGCAGGATTCATTTCAAAGATTCAGAAGGGGCATTGAAAGTGGTACAGCGGATAATTATATAAACGTGCTATGCTTCGCTCAGTATGGAGATAGATTTGTGGTTGGTACATATAATGGTATAAAAGAACTAGATTTTCAAAATGGCCTACTTCAAGATTACGCATTGTTAGGTGAATCAGTATTGGATTTGAAGTTTTCTTCGAAAGGCGACTTATACATAGCGACCGGCCTTGGATTGAAAATAGAGCGTTATAATGAAAGAGGAGAAATCGGAAACATACCCATACAAAACCTAAATTTTCAAGAACACATTACAAGTTTGCATATAGATAATCGAGAGAATCTATGGGTGGGAACTTTGAGGGATGGAGTATTTAAAGGTGATCTTAAAAAAGCAAGAACACCTTTTACCAAACTGGATATTGTCGAGAGTGCAACAATGGCGATCACAAGTGGTATTGATCACGTTTTTGTGGCTGTAGAAAATGAAGGGCTCTTTGTCTTGGATATAACAGGAGACATTGAAAAACACTATCAATATAATGTACTCGATAGGGGCGGTATTGGATCAGATTCTGTTTGGTCTATGTTATTGGATAATGAAAATAGATTATGGCTGGGTTATTATGAAAATGGTTTAGGCTTTTTTGACGAACACCATGATAAGTTTAAGTCTATACAAAGAGAAAACGTAGAAAATAGTATTCACACAAATGATATAAAAGCATTTGCTAAAACCAACGATGGTAAAATCTGGATAGCCCAAATCAATGGAATAGATATTTTAAATACTGAGAATAAAGAGATTACTAACGTTTTTGGATCGGCCCAATCAGAGTTCACAGGTTTAAAAGATGGTTTATACATTGAAGATGTTTTTATTGATACTAAAGGAAATGTATGGATAGCAACCTGGGGTGAAGGTATTTTCTTTTTAAAAAAAGGAACCAAAAATTTTATAAATTTTACTAAAGAAAGTACTTCAGGGGTACTAAGGACAAATAAAGTCAGATGCTTTACGGAAGATAGCAGTGGAAAGGTTTGGGTTGGTTCATTTTTGGAGGGTGTGTTTTATTTTGATTCAGATACAGGGCAAATTAAAATTCCAGCTGGTGAATCCTATGCTAATTCGGAAATTGTTAATAAAGACGTTAAGGTAATATATTACGACAGCTCAGGATATATATGGATAGGTACTTCATCAGGGCTTTATCACATCGAAAATCGAAATGATAAGTATGAGGTCACAGCTCATAGCAATGCCATTTCATCTAAGTTTGATGGTCATCCTAGTTCTAGTCGTATCCTAGATATATATGAAACGCAAGACGGAACGGTATGGTATGGTACAAATGGAGGGGGCTTGTTTGAATTTAAAAGGGGCAAACAAGATTTTGAAAGGTTAGAATTAGAAGGATACGATTTGTCTTATGTCAATGCCATATATGAGCCCATAAAGAATGAACTTTGGGTAAGTAGCAAGCAAGGAGTCCTAAAAATTGATCGCGAAACGAATGATGTTGTTCAGTTTACAATAGATGATGGACTACTCGAAAATTTCTTAAAAGATCGTGCGGTAATAATGGACAATAATCACTTGTTTTATTTGGGTACTAAAAGCGGGATTAATATTATAGAACCACAGCATATAGTTTATAATCCCTATTTGTCGAAACCCTATCTTAAAGACGTTAGAATCTTTAATAAAAAAGTCGACATAAATGATAAGAATAGTCCTTTAGATATCAAAAGTGGCATTAATATAATTTCATTGAAGCATAATCAAACGGTCTTAACAATTGATTATGGAGCCGTAAGCTATACAAGACCAGAAAAGAATAATTATGCTTATTTTTTGGAGGGTTTTGAACAAGATTGGAATTATGTGGGATCAAAAACAAGTGCAACTTATACCAATCTTGAACCTGGTAATTATACATTTAAACTAAAAGCATCTAATAACGACAACATCTGGAATGAAGCTTCTGTTATTCTGAAAATAGACGTATTACCACCTTGGTGGAAAACCATTTGGGCCTATATACTTTACGTTTTATTGTTTGGCTGTCTTGCATTCGGAGTGGCTTATTTCTACAGAAAGCGCATTAATGAAAGAAATACTTTTAGGCTCGAAAGAGAACGCAGAAAACAAAAGGTAGAGCTTCAAAAACAAAAACTTCAGTTTTTTACCAATATCTCACATGAATTTAGAACACCACTTACTTTAATTATAAATCCCGTAAAGGAATTGATAGAATCTGATAGTTCGGATTTTCCAAAATCAGTGCAACGAAAACATAAAATAATTCATAAAAATGCAGAACGCCTGTCGAGATTAATTAATGAATTGATGGATTTCAGAAAACTACAATCCAATAAATTACAACTAAAAGTAGGTCAGTTTAATCTAGTAAAAAGTACAAAGGGTATACTTAGTTTTTTTAACGAAGAATCAAAAAGAAGAGCAATACAGCTAGATTTAAAACATAATAGTGCCAATTTAGATATTTGGGCAGATAGTGGATTATTGGAAAAGGTTATGTTCAACTTGCTTTCCAATGCTTTCAAGGTTACCCCTAATAAAGGTCGAATTCGTGTGAAAATCACCTCAAATAAGGAAAAAATACTACCACTAATAAGCACTGAGACACCTATACCTGTTGTAGAGCTTAGTGTAAAAGATAATGGTCCAGGTATAGACCAAAAGGACTACAAAAAGATATTTGATAGATTTTATCAAGTTAGTCAGTTAAACAAGTCTTATTATGGTAGTACCGGTGTTGGTCTGGAGATGGTAAAGAGTTTTGTTAAACTTCATAAAGGCGTCGTGGAGGTTGATAGTGAATTGGGTAAAGGAACCGTTTTTAAAGTTTTTATTCCTTATGGTAAAGAGTTCTTTGAAGATAACAATCTTTCGACCATAAGGGATAACGAAAAGTCATTGTTTAATATTAATACTGAGAGTAAATCTGAGATTTACAAAATTGAAGATATTTTATCAAAGAAAGAATTGAAAAAGAAACTACTTGTTGTGGAGGATAATCCGGATTTACAAGATTATCTTGTCTCGATTTTAGAGGAAGACTATGATTTAGTTTTGGCATCAGATGGTCAAGAGGGTTGGCTTAAAACTATGGAACATCGTCCTGATATTATTGTCACAGATGTGATTATGCCAATAATGGATGGTATTGAATTTAGTCAAAAAGTGAAGAAAGATCCTAGTTTAAATCAAATTCCAATAGTTATGCTTACTGCAAAGAATCTTACAGAAGATAGGATTAAAGGAATGGAAGTAGGAGCGGAGGCTTACCTTGTGAAACCTTTTGATACTAAAGAACTCAAAGTAATTTTAGAGCAGTTACTTTTAAAAAAGAAGCGGTTATTTGAGCAATATTCAAATGTAATGCCTGTTGAAGAAGAAAAGAAAGGATCAGATCTGGACAACGATTTCGTCCAAAAAGTGCTAGGGTATATTCATGATAATATTGAAAACACATCTTTAAATGTTGAGAAATTATCTTCACATCTTTGTCTCAGTCGCAGTCAAGTTTATCGAAAAATAAAAACTCTAACAGGTCTATCGCCAATTGAGTTTATACGAAGAGTTAGGTTAGAAAGATCACGTACAATTTTTCAAAATGATAAAAATTTAAACGTAAGTGAAGTGGCCCATAAAGTAGGTTTCTTATCGGCATCTTACTTTACGGTTTGCTACAAGAAGCAATTTGGAGAGCTTCCAAAAAGCGGGAAAATTAAGTAACAATTACCATTAGTTTTAAATAAATCCCACCATAATCTTTACTTCTATTTAATTAAAAGATGTTGCTTTTACTAGGTTTTATTCAAATGCAACATTTGAACTATTTATTGCATCAAATAAAATACCCTCCTTGCGACTACTAAATTTAACTTGCACTTAACAAAATCTTTTTTTGCAAAAGGCGTAGAGATACGTTCATAAAGAAGTCTAATAAAAAGAACTAATCTAAATCAATTCTATAAAATGAAATTAAAGAATTTATGCATTGTCTTCTTTTCGATCATCATGGGTCAGGCAATTGGGCAATCAGTGTCGGGAACCGTCACATCGAATGAAGGACCGTTACCAGGAGCTAATATTTTAGTTAAGGGTAAAGAATCGGGAGTGACTACC
>CAZDTI010000366.1:0-8695 GCA_964508085.1 uncultured Saprospiraceae bacterium
CGCCCATTCCGTTCGTAGCAATGTGCAACCAGTACTTTGTAATCTCTCCTTTTGGTGCTAAGGAAACATCTAATTTATTGATAATAATTTCGTCTTTAGCTTTTTGTAATAACATGTTTTTTCTTTTTCGTAACAATATAATTCCAAATCAAACCTGCTGCTTTTTCGACCAGTGGTTCGCCTCTTAGTTTCGCAATTTGTGGAAGTCCTCCGATGCTTGTAGTATTTATTTCGGAAAGGACTCTTTTTCCGTTATCACCCATTAGTGTGTCCACGCCATACATCACCACACCTAATCTGGACAGTGTAGGATGGAGGCGTTTTACAATTTGTATTTCGGCTTCATCCACTTCTGTATGGTTAGAACTTCCACCCATTGCCACATTACAGATCCAGGAATCCTTTGCTGGAAGACGAAGCGAAGCCCCCATAATTTGGCCATCCACGACTACGATTCGTTTGTCTCCTTTAGAAACATTTTTTAAGAATTTTACCCCAAGGTAGGGAATGGGATTTTTTCTGTATTTGATTAAGAAATCTTCTAAAATTGTTTCTTGGCTTCCTTCCATAACTTTGTCTCCATCAATTCTAACAATACCATTACCACCGTATTCTCGGAAGGGCTTTAGCACAATTGGAAATTCATTTGCAAATCGGGTAATGTCAGTTGTTGATCTACAAATTTTCATAGGTGGACACAAGTCCGGGAAATTAATTAGGAAATCTTTACTTCCTGTTCTCTTAATTCCGATAGGCGCATTGATGAACAATTGATTCGGATATCTTAGAATCAAAAACTGCAAAAAATCATCAGTCAATGGCGGCGGCATTCGAAACCAAACCACATCATAGTTTTTTACCAAGGCTGTGCGAATTTTATTTCTAAAAGATTGGCCCTCTGGATGGAAGTCAAAATCAGCCTCTATTTTTGATACAAATAAAGGATAGCTTTGTTGTCCCGCAAAGAAAGAAGCATTGGATGGATTTCCTTTAGTGGCCACATCAATCTGTTCGCAAAAAGGGTGAGCCATCATAGCTTTGGCTAAAGGATAAAGCGAATTCTCTGAACTGTGATTACTGTGATCCGTTAAGATCAACATTTTTAATTTGCGCATTTTTAATCTAATTTTATTTCATCAATTAATCCAGCATCATCGTTCAAACTTTTGAAAAGACGCATTCTGAACTTCCCTTGTTTATTGACTAAAGTCTGCGCCATTTTATCAATAGCTACGGTAGACAAAACCGTTTGAATAAAAGCTTCAATCAAATCATCGAGACCGATTCCGAGTTTATTAAAATCTCGTCGATCCATGAGGATGAGGCGATTGGTATCGGAGTTCCAGGAGCCGTCTGGATTTTTGAAAGAAAGATTTGTTCCCAGCATTTGCCAACTGTCTGCTCCCTCTTGTATCTGATCTACCAATGGTTTTGCAGAGCGACGCGCATAGGTGCAAAGTGGGCGAATTCCATTTTTGGTGGAGCTGACCATCATCCGAATATCTGCCACGAAAGTATCTCCCTTAGCTGTTGGAATAGTACCAACGTGATACAATTTTCCAGAAGCAGTTGTGCTCGTCCAATTATAATTGCCAATCAAACTTTGTACAATAAAGAGATCGTAATCAAAGTCCATTGCCATGAAATCATCCAGCTCTTTCTGATTCACAATGGTGTAAACTCCTTGTCCGGCATTACTATAAGGAATTTTTACAACCGCGTGACCACCCATTTTTTTGACCCAAAGCGGTACCTCATTTTTGCTTACATCCCAGATGGTTTCTGGCGTGTTGATCTTTAGATTCTTAGACGATAATTCTGCATTGTAAAAATCATAAGCTTTGGCGGCCACCATCTTATTTCTACCCCCTGCCAGACAAGCGATAATCGGATTGAGAATACGCGTTTTTGAATGCAGCGGCAATCTGTTCCAGGGCCGTTGTGTCAGGTATCTGAAAGCTGCACGAATGGGAACGAATTCCCCCGGCTTATTTCTAACTTGCATAATTCCATCCTGGTATTTCACCGCTGGATCTTCATCATCGATATAAAAAGGGACGAGGTAAACCGGCTCGTTCATCACGTCAGCTATTACCTCTGCGTAGCCCGAAGTCTCCATGTAGTTTTTATCATAAACAACAGCTAAACCACCTTTGATGCTCTTGCGTAAATTCTTTAGGTAAGGTTTAAAAGTTCGTTCTATCAAAGCGCGATAGCTGCCTTGTTCCTGATTGTCATCCAATAGCGGCATGGACTTTTGTCCGGAAGGACAAGAGTTATTTTCGATGACAACCATCTGCCTTTTTCCACCTGCGGAAGTTACATTGAGCAAGTCAGCACCAGACCAGAGGAAGTGTTTGGATTTATAATTTAAAACCTCTTTCAAGTCTTCCGCACTGACCGTCGGATGCATATGGCAATAGCGTTTGATGATGCGATCCTGGCTCAGATTAAGAAAGAAATTAATCATTGGATGAATGGTGGCATTTAATGCTTTTGGATACCAGTGTTCGTGTGCTTCGAAAGATCCAGGCTGCACGAGCGTGGCGATTGTTTGTGATTTGGTGGTTGCCATGAGTCTTACTTTTCTGTGTCTGGTGCTAAATACTTAGTCAGATTTAGGTTTAAATTTATTGTAAACATGGAAAGGACTGGAATAGTGGATTAGGTCACATAAAGTGGATCATTTTTTTGCGAGTAAGTGGAAAAGCAGTTGGAAAATGGATGGAATATGCTTAAGACAATTTGCCCATTTTACCATTTCTGGAAAGAAGAATAGCAATGGGCCTAGTGGTTGGAAACTGCGCCATTACTACAATAAGAATAGCCGTTAGAGGGACACACAACAACATCCCAACAAGAGTGGAACCAGAAAGGGTTTTCCGGTGATGAGCAGGGCAATGAAGAAGGAAATGATGACGAGGTAAGCTGCGTTTTTTGAGCTTGCATGGGGAAGGAGTGGAATAGATTTTTTGTTTGCATTTCAATGCTTAAGTATAGACTAGTTTTTGGAAAATAGTCACGTGGAACCCTTATTTGTCAATATTAATGAAAAACAGTAAGTCACTTAGATATAGCGACTTACTGTTTTTCATTTTCTGATACAACAAACTTTTTAGAATATCTTTTCTTCAATTCGGCAATTCCTCCAATTCCTCTTTTTTCAAAATTGTAATTACACTGTTTTCAACTACAATCAATCCTTCTTGTTTAAAATCAGTCAGTGTGCGAATGACCGATTCTTTGGCAGTGCCAACCATGCTGGCCAGGTCATCCCGGAGGATAGAGATTTTGGTCTTCCCATCAGCACGATGATGGTTATCCAATTTCACTAAAGCTTCGGCAACCCGCTTCCGAATAGAGCTATAAGCAAGGCTCAACAATTGTTCTTCCTGCTCATTGGTATTGTTGGCCAGCATCTTTATAAAACGAGCAGAAAAATTTCTATTGTTATACAAAAGAGAAAAGAAATCTTCTTTTGGAATATAATTTACATCGCCTTCCTCTATAAGCATCGCGGACTCCTGATAAGGTTGATCCCGGAGCAAAGCATTGTAGCCAATAAAATCCCCGGCTTTGTAAATTTGAGTTATGTATTCTTTACCAGCATCATTAGTTCTAAAGGTTTTTACCTGACCGCTTGCAATAAAATAAAGTCTTTTAGGATGGTCTCCTTCTTGATAAAGGAAATCTTTTTTCCGGTACTTTCTGGTATCTCTTTTTTGTGATAATTTTTCTAAATCTTTTTGTCCCCTTGCTTCGTCAATGAAAGACCGTAATCCATCTTGCGTTCCGTCGAAAGACTTTTTAATCCGGTCACTTTTTGCCAGTCTCATTTCCACCGCATCCAACAATTCTACATCATCATAGGGCTTGGTGATGTAGTCGTCAGCTCCGAGGTTCATTCCTTTTCTGAAATCGTTTTTTTCTGCTTTTGCCGTTAGAAAAATCAAAGGGATGTCGGCTGTCGCTGGTTTTTTATCTAAAATACGCAGCACACCAAAGCCATCTAAAACAGGCATCATCACATCACAAAGAATCAGATCTGGAGATTGGGTCAGGGCCTTTTCGACTCCAATCTTTCCATTTTCAGCAGTGATGACTTCGTAGTTGGAAAGTTCCAGTACTTCTGCCAAGTTTTCTCTTACAATTGTATTGTCTTCAATGACTAAAATCCTTTTCATCGTTTCTTGTTTTTATTTCAAAAATCAATCGTTTCGCGGAATTGAATACCTATTGTGCGATTGTCTGTTGCAAAGAAACAGGATGTAAAGATAATGACATTTGATTTTCATCATAGGATAGGGTGATTTTTGTCACCCCATTCCTATTTCACATCTTTCAAGTCAATACTTAAAACAGGAATCTGGGCATGATTCACTAGGGCTTCTACGTTGCTACCGGTGAAAATCCGCTTCAAGGGGTGGCGTTGTTGGTTAGAAATGGCAATCATATCTGCATCCAGCTCCTCTGACAAATGTCGAACCCCCGCATCAATACTCCAATCTTTATAGAAGTAAGTTTTACAAGGTTGATCTGCTGAGCACATGGCTTTAAAGTCTTCCATAGCTGCTTTGACCAGAGTATAAGGCTGCCCAAACCAGCTGGTGGTATTGATTTGTGTTAGGTAAATTTCCGGTTTGAAAGGCTTTACAAAATCGAGTAAATACTGAAAAGCCTTTTTTTCTGAAGTGTCAAAATTAGAAGCGAAAACTACTTTTTTGATTCGATAGTCTTTGACTTTTTCTTTTATGATTAGAACTGGGATGTGAACAGACCTTACTACTTTTTGAGTATTGGATCCTATTAAATAATCTTTCTTTCCACTTGCGCCATGGGAGCCCATTACCAAAAAATCAATTTGATGACTCAGAACGTATGTTTTGATTTGATCCACTAGGTCTCCATGGATCCATCCAGTTACTATAGGTGCGTTTTTTTTCTTTGCAATTTGCTCCCATTCTTGTAACAATACTTTTGTATTGTGAATGGATTGGATTACTTCTGGGTGTTTTGATCGCTCTCCGTCCGTCATCTCAGACCATCCTTTAGGGCTGTCCACAACGCTATAAAGATGCAGCGTTCCTCTATAGGCTGCCGCCAATTCCATAGCAGCATAAGTGGCGTGAGAAGCGCAGGCGGAGAAGTCCGTAGGTACTAGGATATTTTTCATGTTGTCTTATTTATTAGTTTATAATTATACCTCAAAAGTAGAGGAGTCTGTTTGTAAGCTGACTGATGAAAATCACTTCTACTAATGATTTTTGACAGATGTAAGGAGCGAGAAAAGGTAGAACTTGCGGTTATTAATTGAAATAAAAAACAAAAATTATGAAAAGGAAAATAATTGTACCTGTCGATTTCTCTACAGCCTCTCATAACACCTATTTATATGCAAGAGATTTAGCTGTTGATTATGATGCGGTGATCGAAGTTGTTCATGTTTACAATGACAAGCCTGGGCAAAAAACGGAGCATATAACAAAAGAAATGGAAAAGTTGAAAGTCAATTTAACAGACTTTATCAATCTTTATCCAAACACAAATCAAGGGAATGGAACGGTGCTTACGGAAACAAAAGTTAGTATCCGACTTCTTAGAGGTCTACCTATAAAATCGATTATAAGTCTTTGTGAATTTCCTTCTTCATCCATTATTGTAATGGGGATGACTGGTAGACACAATGCCGTTGGGCGGTTTTTTGGAACGGTATCTTCTAGTGTTGCGCAAAAAGCAAATTGTCCAGTTTTACTGATTCCTAGTAGTGCAACTTATGTCCCTTATAAAGGGGTGCTTTATGCGAGCAACTTCGAATCTGCTGAAAGAGCAAAGCTAAATCAAGTATCTCAATTTGCTGATTTGTTTAAAGCGACGATTCACTTCATCCATGTAAGATCGAAAGACGAAATAGAGGATTTTACGGAAACGGAAAAAAGAATTTTCGAACTATTATTTGAAGGAGGCGATCCTAAGTTTCCGTTCAATCTAACTGCTATCAATAGCGAATCCGTAACAAAAGGCTTAAACCAATATGCTGAAGAAAACGATATAGACCTCATCACTCTGGTAAACAATCAAAGAGGCTTTCTAGAATCTTTATTTGGATTAAGCATGACAAAGACAATGGCTTTTCAAACGAAATTGCCTTTGATGATTTTTCACCTTCCTTAAAATAACAACAATGGATTTTCAAACCACCATTCTCGAAATAATGACCACCGACTTGACCACGGTAACTCCGAAAACAACCGTTGCGGAATTCAAAGATCATTTCAAACGAAGAAATTTTCATCACATCCCAGTTGAAGATGAAAATAGAAAATTAGTCGGGATCATCAGTACAGAAGATGTCAACCGGGCTTCTCAATTTTATGTGTCTCCAGATTCTCTTCTCGCCGAACATGTTATGACACGAGACCCCTTCACCATTCGGGAGGACACGAAAATTATAGAAGCGGTGAATTTCTTTTTAGAACATCAAGTGAGGGCTTTGCCAGTTTTAAATCGGGAAGATTCATTTGTTGGATTGATAACTCCTTATGATTTAATGAAGGAGATGTTACAAGCTTGGCAGGTAAAGGATGAACTGGAGGATATGGAAGATTATGTTTAACACGAGAAGCTAATTTTATAATCAATAACTGACAAAGATCACCTACCTGCATGGCAAAAATCAATATTCCAAAACCAAGATGACGGTATCTTTAGGGTATTAAATAACAATAAAATTTCATTTTTTTTAAAACAATATCACATGTATTACAATACACCTCTTTCAGAAATTATGACCAAAGATTTAGTAACAGTCGGTCCAGACGATACACTTGAAGTTGTGGATTATATTTTTAACAATAATAATTTCCGGCATTTACCAGTGGTTGCAACCGATGGGAGAATCCTTGGAATCATAAGTAAGTCAGATTATCTAACGCTATGCAATAGAATGACCCTTTTTCGTAAGGAAGAAGAAAAGGAAAAGAATCTGCGCTTTCTACGAACCTTGCTCGCGCAAGAAGTGATGGTTGAAGAAATGGCAACTCTGTCTCCTGATGTCAAAGTATCTGTTGCTGCAGGACTGTTTAAAGAAAACTTATTTCATGCAATTCCGATAGTAACAGAAGGAAATATTTTAGTTGGCTTGATATCTACAGTTGATTTGATCCAATATGCTTATGATCAGCCCGCCGTAAATTTCAAGTGAAAACTGATAGAATTCAATATTTAAAAACCTAAGTAATTGGACAAAATTGTTTCAACATAAAATGGAATTGGATTTCGAAGTTGAATGAGGCAAAAAACGCAGACGATGCCTTAGTATCGGCGAGGCTTTTTAACGAAATACAAGCTCGGAAGCCTTTTCATTTTATAGTAGAATTAATTTGTACAGTTACTTAACATCAATCAATTATGAAAAATCAAACGGGTATTTGGCTGGATCAAAAACAAGCATTTATTATACAGTTTAAGAATGAAGAAGCAATCGTAAAACAATTGGATTCTAATATTGAAACTTACCATGTAGTAGGCGGCGCTCGTTCCAAAACACCTTGGGGCCCTATGGATGTTGTTTCTGAAAAGAAATCCTTGGAAAGACATAAGAATCAAATGAACCGATATTTTAAAGAAATCCTGAAGGTGGTGAAGGGGACGGAAGAGTTGTATCTCTTTGGCCCAGCAGAAACGAAGTTTAAATTTCGGGATGCGATTCAAAATAACAATGCAATTACTTGTGTCATTCGTAAAACAGACACTGCCGATCGTATGTCGGAAAGGCAAATGGTAGCACAAGTTCGCGAAGCATTCAAAATGAAAAGAGGCAAAAGTTAAGGATGACTACTTACCCTTTTAATGTTTGGGCCTTTCTGGCGGGTTTAGGAATATTCTTGTTAGGAATGATAATGATCGAAGGAGCACTCACCGTTCTCGGAGGGCGTTCCTTCAAGAAATTCCTGAGAAAGCATACAGGTCATCCAGTAAAAGCAATACTAAGTGGAACCGTTGTAACGGCCATTTTACAAAGTAGTTCTGTGGTGAGTCTGATGGTATTGGCGTTGGTAGGAGCGGGGATAATAGAATTATACAATGCCATTGGAATCATTCTGGGGTCCAACCTGGGAACTACTTTTACAGGATGGGTGGTGGCCTATATCGGCTTCCAGTTTGATATTGAAAGCTTCGCACTTCCGTTTATTGCCATCGGTGTTCTGCTGATGGTTTTCTTTGCTGGCAAAGAAAAGATTTACAATTTCGGTAACTTACTAGGAGGTTTTGGTTTCCTTTTCTTGGGTTTAGATTATATGAAGTCTAGTATAGAATTACTAGCCCAAAATTTCGATTTAGCTCCCTTCATTGCTTACGGCCCGTATTTACTATTCTTTGTTGGTTTTGCGCTTGCAGCGATTATACAATCCAGTTCTGCAGTGATGGTCATTGCCTTGAGTGCCTTAAATGCGGGGATGATTCCTTTGGTTGCAGCGGGAGCAATGGTTATTGGAAGTGATTTGGGTACGACGATAACCGTTGTTTTTGGAGGAATACAAGGAACACCAGCCAAGAAACAAGTGGCGCTTGGACAATTTCTATTTAACTTGATTGTAGATGTGCTCGCACTAGCCTTCTTATATCCCTTAATTCATTTTATAACTGTCGTACTAGGTTTTACAAACCCATTGATGGCCTTGGTGGCTTTTCACAG
>CAZDTI010000367.1:0-8685 GCA_964508085.1 uncultured Saprospiraceae bacterium
TTTTCAATGTCGGATAAACGCTGGATGTAGCCTTTTAGTTTCTGGGTTTCTTGTTAGGCAATTCACCTTTCGATAAATAGGATTTATTAAAGCACTGTAACAAATTAAAAAGCCCCCAGGCCATAACGCCAAAAGCAATACGAAATCCTTTAATGATTGGATCGCGGAAGATATAAGCAAGCATTACCATGTCTAGAATTACTGCGAGAGTTCTAAATGCTTTAAAAAATATTGTTATCATAAGTAAAGGGAGGCCGAGAATTAAGATTAGTAGAACCCGAAAGAGGTTTTTAGTTTTATCTTTCCCGTGTTTCAATAAGAGCAATTTGCCAAAGGTGCTAGAGGAGTGATCCAGGGTCTTTTTTAATTCCCCTAAAAGCTGTTTATTATTCACTTCTTCGACCTTATTAATATTCCAATGATATTTGAGCCTCTGTATTGATTGATTTTTGGCTGTGTTGTTTTCGATTGGTTGTAGAGATGAATTTTCAACTTCTTTCTCTGTAATTTTGTAGCCTCTATACATCAGTCCATAGGTTTCTGAATCGTGAAAGGAATCAAGATCTGTCCTTATTTTTGCCAGAGCATATTGTATGTCTTCTTTAATTTGATCTATGTCATTCTTTTTAGTAGATGTTTGCCCGTGAACTTTGGGTTGAATCAATCTATTATTGCATTCCTTCCAATTGATGATATTCCCATATAAATCTTTTGTAAAATGAATCAGCAGATAGTCGCGTATGATTCCGGACCTCTTCCTTGATTGTAAATCTTTGAATTGAACATCTCGAACACGATTTTGAAGTATGGAGTTTGATCTTGAAAGAACATTGTAAAAAATCCGACTTGGTGTATCTTCTTCAGGCATTTGACCACTGGCATCACTAATAATTAAAACATTACATTCCTCCTCATACAATGCTGTTAAGCCCTGATTGTCATGAACACCACCATCAACCAACAATACTTTTTCATGGTCTTCGTATAGGTTATTCAGCTCTACTGGGGCAAAGATACCTGGTACACCTGCAGAAGCGGCCACCGCAGTACTCAGGCGAATATTTTCATATTCGCCAGCTTCATCGTAGTACATCCTTCTCAAGGTGGGGAGGGCATCAAATTCAGAATTAATATAAGAGGGTGATTCTCCCATCCACGTAGCAGTGAATTGCCAGCAATGTCCAGTGTTGAGGGTGGTTGCGTTAATCACAAGAGTGGGTACTTTATATTTTCTTTTCCAATTATCTGTTTTTGGATTGAAGTCATTATTCTTTGAAGAATTCCCGTCTTCTTCGTAAATAGGATGAATTTTTAAATCCTGCATTTTGATATAAGACTTTTTTTCTAGGATATCATTGTAAAAGTGTTCGTCATATAATTCCGCAATGTAACTGGTTCTATTGAATTCTTTAGAACTTGCCATTTCTAAATTTTTCTGAAAATTAGAAAGAATCTGAAGTCGAATATTCTTCCTTACAGCAGTTGTAAATTCTTTTTCCAATTCTACTATTAAATGGATGTAATCTTCCTGGCTAATATCGATCTTATTTTCTAATAACTTCTTCAACTTCAAGTAATACATTGCTCCAATAATTGAACCTCCCGAAACGCAAGAAATCGTTTCCACTTTATGTAATATCCCTTTTTCCGCTAATTGGGCTAAGACGCCAATATGGAACATAGAAGCCCGAAATCCACCACCTGAAAGAGCCAATCCAATTTTCTCATTATGAATGGTGGGGATACCTTTTACCGATTTCAGTAAAATCCCAATGGTAGCCTGACTTCTTGCCTTTTTTGTTTCGTCATTTTTGTAAAGCAATTCCAAAAGATTAAAACCTTGAACGCTAGCGGCATGCCTCGCCCATTCTGGAGGAGACTCTGGGGTAGGGGATTTCTTACTGTAAAAACTAAGAGATTTCTCATAGTAATTTTCGGCACTTTCAATATCGCCATTCCCTAGATTGGCTTCAGCTAATGTGATGAAGAACCAATATTTTCTCAACTCTTCAAAATCCGATTCTTGTTCTCCTAATGGAGCGTTCCATTCTTTCTCATATAGTTCTTGGTAGGGTTTATAGTCCTTAAGAAGTTCCTCTCTTGCCTTCTTAGCTTTAGACTTATAGTGACTGGACGAAGAAAATTCTCTTGATCTCCCTTTCCTCTGACTGTTATTATGATCTAAAAGCTCAAAAACATAGACTGTATTGATACCACAATACCCTAAAAAGGAAACCGCTTTACCTTCCAATTTGGGAGCTATGATAGGACCTATGATGCGACGCCTTTTAGGCATAAGGCCCTTTTTGGCAATGGCGTACCCGATCTGATAATAATGTAAGGAATCGTACAAGTTTCTGTCATCATTCTCATACTGCCACTTTTTTTTATAAATAGAACCAAGCAGGCCATAAAAATTAGCATGATGAATATCTTTTTTGGAATGGTTTAAATATTCTTCTACAATCTTGATGGCAATATCATACTTACTCTCGCTGGAGAGATCTGTGTCTTTATAAGTACAAATGGCAAGCCTTTCAATCAGATCGATAATTTTAAACTCCTTATGAAGAGATTGGAACTTGTTTTGTTTTTCCGTTATTGTTATATCATCTTCTGTTTCAATACCTCCATCAACCATTTCAATACCATTATATAGTAATTGGAACAACCTCCTTGCATAAGAGAAGGCACTTTTATTTTGAAAAGATTTAGCAAGCTTGTAAATGTCATCTCCCTTTTTTTTGAAGTCCTTCCAATCGGTCTTAGGCATTAGATATCCATTAGCTTCTTTTATATCTTGTGCTTTCTTTTTACTAAATTCAGATAAGGTGTTTTTTTGTTCTTGTTCGGTAGGCATCTCTAATATTTTCAAGGTTTTCGTCTCCCCAAATATAGAAAAAACAAAACGACCACTGCTAACCAATGTGTTATTTTTGTTTTACCTAATGTCAAAACAGACCTGTTTATAAACCTTTTTTCCCTCGCCATATGCTATAACTCTGGAAATCACGAGCTTAGAGTATATCAATTCTTTTCATTTTGTATATTGTGCCTGCTTTATTTTCAAACCCAATGGCTAACGGAAGGCGTTAGTTAGTCTGCCAATACAATGCACATCAAAGAAATATGAAAATCACCTACTACCTAGGCGCTGGAGCCAGCGCGAACGCGCTACCTGTCGTGGCGACTATGAATGATCGGATGCAGTATTTTATCTATGCCATTAATCAAGTGATTAACAAAGGCAAAATTGGAATTAGTCCTGTTCAAGAGAAGTTTCAGAAATTGCTCGATCAGGTCAAAGGACATGCTTCTATTGATACTTTTGCGAAAAAACTCCACATAAGGGGGGATGTTAAAGAGTTGTTTTTATTAAAAGCTTTTCTTTCATCCTATTTGATCTTTGAGCAATTGGAAGAAGAGGACTTTAATAAGCTTATACATTCCAACTTCACAAATATTACCAGTATTCCAAAGGATGGAGCGATACAAAAAGAGTTTCGGAATAAAATGAAAGTCCGCTTAGATACTAGATATGACGCTTTTTTTGCCACACTTTTAGATGTACACAAAAAGGAATTAGATGATAAAATCAATATTATATCATGGAATTATGATTCACAACTTGAAATAGCGTATTCTGATTTTATTGGAAAGCCCTTCTATGCTGCTAGGGAAGCTTTAAATATTTTTCCTAACAAATCAAGTGATATTGAAAATGATGATTTGGAAGGTTCCAGGATAGTAAAACTAAATGGAACCGCAGGATTATATTATAATGATGAATTTGAGGGATCGAAAGAAAAGTTAATAGATCAATACAGCGAGGAAGGTGATAGGATTGAACTGTTAAAGAAGATTTTTAGTTTTTGTGAAGGAATAATTAAACCATCGCCAGCACCATTTTATAAAGGTTATTTTCCTTTTGTAAATTTTGCTTGGGAGGCTGATGAAACAGGGTATCAAAGAAAAGCTATAGAAGTAGCTAAAAATATTATAGTGGATACCGATATATTAGTTGTAATCAGTTATTCTTTTCCAAACTTTAATAGAGATATTGATAGGAAACTTTTATTGAACAACGACTTTGATAAAGTATATATTCAGGCACCCAAGAATGATTCAGAAGACTACAAGCAGAGGTTACTTGGTATTTTGAATCAAGACTTTCCTGAGAATGATATCAAACTGAATTCAGACCTAAGACAATTCTTAATACCTTATGAATTAGCGTAAATCACAAACAATGGCAAAGACTAAAAAAGACAATAAGGAAGTGAAAGGAGAAAAGAAAAAATGCGGTATCATTATTCCCATCACTCAAAATAAAACGTTCTGAAACTAGCCTCGCGTTCCTCGCTAATAAATGATGAAGATCCTGAGTTATAATATTTTAATGCCCCATTAGAAATGAAAAATTCAAAAAGCATCCTAGAGACAGTCATAAGTTTAAATAAAAATAAAAAATTTGATGAAGTAATTGAAATACTTAATTCGAGGCTCTTAGATGAATTAAATAACGTTGACCTATATGCCGAAAAAGCGAAAGCGTTACAAGGCTTAAAACAGAAGGAAGCTAGGAATGCAATTGTTGATATTATATTAAATATTGAGAAAAACCATCCTGTTGGAATTTATTATAAGGGTGTAGATAATTATGAAAATAAAAGGTATGAAGAAGCTATCGAAGCCTACAAAAAGGCTATTGAAGTCGATCCTGAATTTCCATTCCCATATAATGGATTAGGACTTATCTATTATAATCAGAAAAGGTATGAAGAAGCTATAGAAGCCTACAAAAAGGCCATTGAAGTCGATCCGGAATATTCATCTCCATATAATGGATTAGGAAATACCTATTATTTTCAGCAAAGACATGAAGAAGCTATAGAAGCCTACAAAAAGGCCATTGAAGTCGATCCGGAATATTCATCTCCATATAATGGATTAGGAAATACCTATTATTTTCAGCAAAGACATGAAGAAGCTATAGAAGCTTACAAAAAGGCCATTGAAGTTGATCCGGAATATTCATCTCCATATAATGGATTAGGAAATACCTATTATTTTCAAAAAAGACATAAAGAAGCTATAGAAGCCTACAAAAAGGCCATTGAAGTCGATCCGGAATATTCATTCCCATACAATGGGTTAGGAATTGTCTATCAGAATCAGGAAAGATACGAAGAAGCTATAGCGATTTACAAAAAGGTTATTGAAATAGATCCTGAATACGCAAGCCCACATGGTGGATTAGGAAGTGTCTATAGGGATCAGAAAAGATACGAAGAAGCTATAGAAGCCTACAAAAAGGCTATTGAAATAGATCCAAAATTGTCATCCCCATATTATGGACTAGAAGAAATCTATAGGAACCAAAAAAGATATGAAGAAGCTATAGGGGTTTTAAGGGAGTTGAAAAAGGGTATCGGTAGTAACTCAAACACCATTAATCTTATAACTGATTCAAAAATTAAGGAATTAGAAAAATCTAAAGAGGATTTATCTTATAGTAAAATCAGTGAGATCGTATCAAAAATCAAAAACCTATTGGAATATGAAGGAGAGCTAATCACTCATTATACGAGCTTGTCTACAGCAAAAGAATTGATACTTAATAGTAGCCATTTTAGAATTTCAGAAGGGACATTTTTAAACGACACCTCCGAAGGGAAAGAGCTTTTTAGATATTTAAATTTTGACCAATTTTATAATAAGGATGATATCACAATATCCTATTTATTCAGTCCAAAACCGTTTATAGGTTCTTTTGTACCGAAAGGAAAATTAAATGACTTAACGCTTTGGAGGATGTATGGGAAAGAAAATAATGAAGAAGCTAAAGGATGTGCATTAACAATAAGTAGGACAAAATTAATATCTAATATTTATGAAGGTTTAGGTTTAAGTAATCACGATAATAAACCAATTACAGATCATGAAAAATATAGATTTTATAGAGTAGCTTACTTGAATAATGACAAAAAAAATAAATTCATTATTCCAGGGAATTCTAAAGAAGAAAAGATCCTAAATAATTATATGAGTGAGCTAAAAAATGTTTTAAATAACATGAAAAAAGATAAAAATTTTAAGAATGAGAATTTGTTAAACTTTACTGAGCTATTAAACGAAATTGCTTTTTTATTCAAAAGCTCCGCATATATATATGAGCATGAAATAAGACTCATAGTAAATGGAATTGGATTTAAAAAAGAGAATGAATATGAAGGGCTCAACCCTAAAGTATATATTGAGTTAGGAGATATTAGCAAGCACTTGTCTAGTATTACAATTGGACCAAAGGTTGAAAAACCTGAAGAATGGGCAGCCGTCTTTGATTACTGTTTGAAAGGAAGAAATCATGACTTAGATATACATATTTCTAGACTGCCGTTTAAATAAATTCTTAGGAATAGACTCGTAACCTTCTAAGGTTCAACAGATAATTTCTGAAGGGGACTTAAGGTAAGTTTTATGTAAGTTAGTTGAAATTATTTTTATTTCTAGAATCCATTTTATCCAAAATTACTAAAAATGAAACCAATCAAAAAAATAAGCTTTTTCATCGGTTCTGGAAGTTCTCTCCCTTCAGGCCAGCCAAGTGTAGACGATATCACAAAAGCATGCTTGGAAGATGAGATTTATTTAATAGAACCAATTGATTTAAGTCATGCTTTTCAGCTGGAACTAGATGATTGCTTACCGCAGTGGGGAACAAAAAAAGATTTTGAGAAAAAAAGCGGCGGAAGAAAAACAAAAAAAGATTTGAAACCTTGGAGAGATCCTGCAATAAGCATTCAAAGGTTTTTAAAAGAAATGGTCTTATTAGAAGACTGGTCTAAGCCCCCTAATTATGAGGACATTTCTGGCATTTTAAATTTAATGATTAATCATTTCTATTTAAGGCAAAACAACCCATTCGTGGTTTCTTTTATTCAGAAACATAATATCGCTACATTACTAGAGAATATAGATTTCCCTTCTCATCATCGTTTTCATAAATATCCAATTGGTAAGAAGTTATTATTAATAGATGATTTTATTGGTTGGGTTGTATCCAGTAGGTTGAAAAGCAAGCCTAAATTATTAGGGTATGAATCTTTGGTGAATGCTATAAAGGAGCTTTCTGCTAAAGAAGTTCAATTGGATTTTATAACTACAAATTATGATTTAAACTTAGAACTTCTTTTCCAAAAGCATAAGTTGTCATTTACAGATGGATTCGTTGGAGAAGTAGTTGAAGATGACATTGATCAAGAGTGGAGAATTGGAAACAAATTCCAATTCTTTACAGAGAAAGCAATTCAACTTATTAAGCTGCATGGCTCAATAAACTGGTTTGCATTAAAAGATGTTCATACTATTGCGGGAAATACCCTAGGGGTTGTTAGTGATTTCAAGATTGAACCTTCTTCAGCATTTTGTTCTACTATTCAAGAGATAGGGCCATTATATACACCAGAACATGGCCCAGAAATGTTGAGAGGTAATTTGTCTAAAGCACATGAATACTCTTATACAATATTTTCACAGTTGTTAAACGCATTTGTTTACGCTCTAAATACTTCGAGACTATTAGTTATTTCCGGTTACGGTTGGAGTGATGAACCTTTGAATGCTAGACTATTGTCCTTTGCTGGTAGGGATGAAAATAAAATAATAATCTTCGATGGCAATATAGACAAGCCTGCAATTAGAAATATTATTGATTACGGAGCAATTAATAACAAATTGATTGGAGACTTGAATGAAGATAAGCCTATAGTTATTTACCCTTCTTTTGTTTCTGATTTAAAGGAAAGGGAGTTGCTTGAGGTTATTGAAAAAGTTATGCCTAGCATTCAGTGAAGTTCAGTCTAAGGTGAAACTCTAGCCCCCAGGTCCTCTTGTTTTTTTGATTTTAGTGAGCCAATTCTTTTGTTCGTTATTTTCAGGAAATCGGCTTTGTGTTTATTCCGCTTCATTATATTTCCATCAAAGTCAAGGCTCAATTGACTTTGTAGTGTCATTAATATATTATCCAGATCAGCTTTGGAGTTTACTTTGTCTAGTTGTTTCGTACCATAAACTAAACCTACGTTTTTATTAGCTGGCGGCCTGTTCAGGTTTGTCCACTTGTTATGCTTTAGATTCTTCTCCACTAAAACAAAATCGCGACTTGAATTAGGGTTCGAAAGGAAGAAAGTTCATTTCCTGACTGGGAGTTATATCATCCAAATCAACTCATAAAAGAAAGCCTAGCAAGGAAGGTTTTGAAGCTCTAAGAATAAAAAGCCATTTCCTCCAAAAGCATATTATCCTAAGAAAAACTCCATCTACCAAAGCAAAAAAACGCACCAAACCGCACGAATTCTTCAGCAAACATTCAGCAAGAAAAACAAAAGCCGCTATAAATCATTGATTTACAGCGGCTTTTTGCCTTAAAATGTACCCGAGGCGGGACTTGAACCCGCACGCCCCGAAGAGCACAGGATTTTCTTACCAGCTACAGCTTTAGCTGCCGCCATACGAATTGTATGGATTTGTGGTCTGGACTTTCTCTTTACCGTGTTACGGAATCCGTAATTTAGGCACTTCCCGTCAAGTCTCTACACTTTCAATTCGATTGCTCGAAAAGCTTAGCTCGGGATTGCCAACAGCACGACCTGTAAGGTTTCCCCGAATTTGAGAAGTTCTACT
>CAZDTI010000368.1:0-8658 GCA_964508085.1 uncultured Saprospiraceae bacterium
TATGGAAATGGTTTGGATCTGGGACAAAATGGAAAAACGTTTATTTTTGATGTTACCGATTATGCACCAATTTTAAAAGGAGACAGAAGGCTGTCAATTGAAATGGGTGGGCAAAACCAAGAAGAAATGGACATCCGCTTTCTTTTTATTACGGGTACACCTGTACGAGAAGTGAAAGACATTCAAAACATATGGCCGTTTAGACGAGGTTGGTTTCAAAGTATTCTCGATGATAACGTTTTCGAACCAAGGGCATTGATGACAGATGCTGGGGCTGCGACTTATGAAATTCGATCAAGTATTACCGGACATGGTTCTAATGGAGAGTTTGTGTCACGAAATCACTATTTTAATATAAACGGAGGAAACAACGAGTTTACGTTCCCGGTATGGAAAACCTGTGGAGGTATCCCAATTTATCCGCAAGGAGGAACTTGGTTGTTTGATCGCGCAGGTTGGTGTCCTGGGGATCCAACTACCGTCAACCGGTTTGACATTACGCCCTATATCACAGCAGGACAAGCGGTGGAAATCGACTACGGTCTTCTTGGTAATAATATGACAGAAGCCAACTACTTGGTCTCTAATCAATTGGTAACTTATGGTGCTCCCAACTTCGTTTCGGATGCCGCAATTATTGATGTCATTCGACCAAGTCTTAAAGTAGAACATCAGCGCTTTAACCCAGCTTGCAGTCGTCCAACAGTAGTTATACAAAACACTGGATCAAATAATTTGACAAATCTTGATATTAATTATCAGGTAGAAGGAGGTACGATTTTGACTTATGCCTGGACGGGAGATTTGGCTTTTTTAGAAACAGAAGAAGTAGAGCTGCCAGTCGAAGACCTTTCGTTTTGGGATACAAACGGAGGGGAAGAAATATTCATTGCTAGTATCAGTACTCCGGTTGGAAGCGATGATCTATATTCAAATAACAATACAATTCGTTCCGCCTATGAGTCTTTAAACATATTTGAAGAAGAATTGGCTTTACAATACCGAACAAACAATAGGGGGGAGGAAAATAAAATGTACGTAAAAGATCATTCTGGAGAAATAGTGTTAGAGCGTACCTTTATGGCAGATAACACAACGTACACGGATGCCCTTGACCTCCCGAGTGGCTGTTACTCTTTGGAATTTACTGATGATGGTGGAGATGGTTTGGATTATTGGTTTTGGAATCAAACAGGGCAAAACGTAGGAACAGGTTCCCTTCGGTTAAGGCGAGTAAATGCTAACGGATCGCTATCGACTTTAAAGACCTTCGAACCAGAATTTGGTAGTTTTATTCACTATGATTTTATTATATCTCAAATGGTAAGTACGCTGGAACCAAAAGAGAAAGCAACTTTGATCAGTATCTATCCTAATCCCGCTTCGGACCTAATGAATGTGGATTTAATTGGATTTGAAAACGCGGATCTTATTGTTGGTTTGTATGGTTTGACTGGACAAAAACTAAGAGAAGAAGTAATAGGAATGAATTTGGATCATCAGAGAACCTTGAGTTTTGAGCTTAGTGATATACCTTCCGGGGTGTATCAGGTCGTGGTATATGATGGGGAAAAAAGGAGAACTCAGCAGGTGGTCATTGATTAGTAGTTACTAGCACGTTTAACGTAAATTTGTTTCTACCAAAAGGCTATTGTTGGCATGATCTATCAAAAAAATAGAGATTGTGTCAGCAATAGCCTTTTCTATTTGTGACTCAATCTTGTTTTTTTTGTACATTTAGGCTCTTGATAGCGCTAATAAAACAAGATGAAAATACCTTACTTAGTACTGATATTCATTCTTTTCATTTCTTGCTCCGAAAAGAAGGTTTCCCCTGAAAAGCAGGAGGAAAATACAACCAAGCAAGAAGTTATAGTTCCAGAATTTAAAACCATTATTGATTCTGCTAAAGTCAATGGCGCAATATTAATTTACGATTTGGAAAGTGATACCTATTATTCGAATGACTTTGAGTGGGCAAGAAAAGGGAATTTACCTGCTTCCACATTTAAAATAGCGAATTCAATGATAGCGCTTGAAACCGGGGTAGTTGAAAACGATAGTTCACTTTTTAAATGGAATGGAGAAAGAAGGAGACTTAGAATTTGGGAACAAGACTTAATATTTAGAGATGCCTTTCATTTTTCGTGTGTACCTTGTTATCAAGAAATAGCAAGAAAAATTGGAGCGATAAAAATGAGGGAATATCTTGACAGACTTGAATATGGTAGTATTAATGTCGATTCAAGTAACATCGATATGTTCTGGCTCGAAGGAGAATCGAAAATTACTCAATTTCAACAAATTGACTTTTTAAAAAGATTCTACCTATCCGAACTAAAGATTGCTGATCGGACGGAAAGAATTATGAAAAGAATGATGGTGCTTAAAGAAACGGAAGCATTTAAACTTAGTGGAAAAACGGGCTGGTCAATCAGGAATGGAAATAACAACGGTTGGTTTGTAGGCTATATCGAAGCCCAAAACAAAACATACTTTTTTGCTGCAAACGTGGAGCCTGAAGCAGCATTTGATATGAGGCTATTTCCAATAATAAGAAAAGAAGTAACTTATAAAGCATTCGAAGAAATGGGGATAGTAAAAGACAGAAAAGAATTATAAAAAATAAATATACCATTTAAACTTATACAAACATGCCAAATTCAAAAATAGCCGGTATCGGTTTCTACGTTCCAGAAAAAGTAGTCACCAACAACGATCTTACAAAAGTAATGGATACCTCTGACGAGTGGATACAGGAACGTACTGGAATCAAAGAACGTCGCTACGCGGTAAAGCATAAAGAAACCTCTGCGACCATGGGAACTGCTGCAGCACGAATAGCAATAGAGCGCGCTGGAATCACGCCTAAAGATGTAGACTTTATCGTTTTTGCTACCCTCAGTCCAGATTATTATTTTCCTGGTTGTGGCGTTTTACTGCAAAGAGAATTAGATATTCCTGGTGTAGGCGCATTAGACATCCGAAATCAATGTAGTGGATTTATCTATGCGCTTTCGATAGCAGATAATTATGTAAAATCCGGTATGTACAAAAATGTACTGGTGGTAGGAGCAGAGTTCCATTCTGCTGGATTGGACTTTTCTACACGCGGACGTAATGTTACTGTTATTTTTGGAGACGGGGCAGGAGCGGTAGTGGTACAACCAACGGAAGAAGAAGGCCAAGGAATCCTTTCTACTCATTTACATGCAGATGGAACCTACGCGGAAAAACTAGCTTACATCAATCCCGGTTGTCATGGAGGTAAACACCTTGGTACCGAGCAGTACGAATATCCGGATCAAGAATTTGGAGGTGCATTTCTTACTAAAAAAATGATAGCAGACGAAGATGTATTCCCAAATATGGAAGGACAGGCGGTTTTCAAAATGGCGGTTCAAAAATTCCCGGAGGTGATCATGGAGGCATTGACTAAGAATGGTTATCAACCAACAGACATTGATATGTTGGTACCGCATCAGGCCAATCTACGAATCAGTCAGTTTGTTCAAAAACGAATGGGACTGTCAGATGATAAGGTTTGGAATAACATTCAGAAATATGGAAATACTACCGCAGCTTCTATTCCAATTGCGCTTTGTGAAGCATGGGAAGCAGGGAAAATTAAGAAAGGAGATTTGGTTTGTCTGGCTGCATTTGGATCTGGGTTCACTTGGGGCTCTGCGTTGATTCGTTGGTAGATAGTGGACGGTAAGGCGGTGGACGGTTTCTGGAATCGAAGAATCCTAAGCTCTATTATTAGTACAACGTCCGCCTAGCTGACTAAATGGATTTGTTAATGAACCTAAAGTACTTTACCATGTTTTTGGAGTAAATCATCGTTATATGCTATCGCCAAAACAAAAAAGAAATTTCCTGCAGATCATTCCCTTTGGGATAATATCTTTCTTGTTTAGTGTCATTTATAATTTGTTAGAAAAAGGAATTTTAGGTGATTATCCTTCCTACCCATCTACGGGAAATCCGTATGTCTTTAGTCTTGTTCTTCCTGGAATTTTGGCAATGATGTTCGGTTCGCTGATCGGTGCTATTGAAATATTATACCTTAACAACTGGTTCCAGAAAAGTAGCTTTTTGAAGAAGATTGTTTTTAAGACCGTTATTTATGTGTTACTTATAACTGTATTTATTTTGTTTATGGTCATTGTGGGAGACGCATATGAAGCTGGGATTAGTCCTCTAAACGAAAAACTATGGAACACTGCTATGAACTTCTTTTTTAGCTTTGCTTTTTTGACTATTCAATTATATGTAGCCGTTGGGATTAGCATTTCGTTGTTCTACACAGAAGTAAGTGATAATATCGGCCAAGGTGTATTGCTTAATTTCTTTACAGGAAAATACCATCACCCCGTTGAAGAAGAACGAATTTTTATGTTTCTCGACATGAAATCCTCTACGACCATTGCCGAAAAACTGGGCCATGTAGCATACTTCAAAATGCTAAAAGAATACTACGCAGATTTGTCTGATCCCATAATAGAATACGGTGGAGAGATTTACATGTATGTAGGCGATGAAGTTATTGTCACCTGGAAATATAAGAGAGGAGTAACTAATGATAATTGTCTGCATTGTTTCTTCGCTATGAAAGCGGCGCTTAGCAACCAGGCGAAAAAATATGAATTAGAATTTGGAGTCATTCCAACTTTTAAGGCAGGGATTCATTTGGGGAAAGTTACAACGGGTGAAATTGGTGTTATAAAAAAGGAGATTACGTTCTCCGGAGATGTACTGAATACTACCGCAAGAATTCAAGGACTCTGTAATAATCATGGAGTGGATTTATTGACTTCTGAAAAATTAATTAAAGCCTTGAAAGTTGGCAGCGCTTTTTATGCTCAGGGGTTGGGAGCAGCCGAACTTAGAGGGAGAAATGAAAAAATTAATTTGTTTACAATTGAGAAGGATTTTTGATTTGGGTTTTAGTGAAACGCTGTAATTTGGAGATATTGTGGAGTGACTTTGGGGTGTAGATGGGGGATGGTTTTGAAAGAGTAGTATGGTTGTAACAGTGTAATTACATTTGAATTTAGGAGTAGCTTTTGTAGGGAAAGGGAGGGCCCACCCTAAGCCGCCACCGCCGGGTTTCCGAGCCCGCCTCGATTTTGGTACCATGCACAGCGCAGCTACCCTACATCAGCTGATTAGACCTAACATGGTTATATGTTTTTTCCTTTATTCAAGGAGATTTTGAACGTTCAGCGGAGATTTGCCTGGACTTAATCAGGAGGCCAACTTAATTATAAATAATAATTAGAGTGATATTTAGTTTTTTACTTCGGTAATTCCTCCTTTAAATAGCTAAGGCTATTCGCGTCGAAATTAACTCGTCTAACACAAAATCTCCTCTCCATTTATTTGTAAAAACAAATTTGACCACCTGCTTATAAAAAACCACGGAAAAAAGCATTTGGCTCCAATCGTTATTCAATTACTTTCTATACATAAGCTTTTCAAGTCATTGCAATCAGCAAGTCTCTACTTATAGGTTGCAAAAACATAGAAATTCCATAAAATAAAATGGAGGAAAATATATATAGGGGGTAATTAAAAAGTGTAAATGTTTGATTATTAGAACTTAGTGGCTATGAAATGACTAAGAAAAACTTTACAGAGAAAACCTTTATTTTAACAGAAGATGTTTTTATATGAAAATAGGTAGGACATGGAGAAGGCTGGATTCCGACCCTTTCACAACCCTGCGCGAATATAATTTTTACCACAGATTCGCTCAGACTTGATTTCGAAAACGACGAAATAGACAGCACTTTAGCCAGTTCATGGAACCTTGATATACTTCAGGGAGGTGTATTTTCCATAAATGCTCCTGGTATACAAAATGGACCTTACAATGTAAGCTTTTTTACATTTTGTGAACAATTTATGTTCTACAATCATACTCCAAGCGATGGAAACATGTATATATATCAAAAGGTAGACTAAAATTACCCTTTTCCCCAGTGTAAAAATCCGTATCTTCGTAGACTATTTCCTTATAGTCTACGAAGATACGACATGACCAAATCAATATATAAATTCGGCGCAAGCCTCCTTCTTTGCTTTCTTTCCTTCTTTAGCTACGCTCAGCAAGATTGTCTGGAAATCCTTTGGGAAAACCACTTCGGTGGCTCCGGTCAAGATTGGGCCCGCGATATTCGCCAAACGGATGATGGTGGATACATCGTAGTGGGTTACTCCCGATCAGACGACATCGATGTGGACAATAATTTCGGAAACTGGGATTATTGGATCTTGAAATTGAATGAAGATGGCTCACTCAATTGGAAAAGAAACTACGGTGGTTCCGATATTGATCAGGCTACGGCCGTTTGGCCAACAACGGATGGCGGCTATGTTATAGCTGGTTCATCGGAATCCAGTGATGGAACTTTGACAGGAAACAATGGTGGCGAAGATGTCTGGGTGATTAAACTAAATAACCTTGGAAATTTAGAATGGCAACGCAACTACGGTGGCTCAGAATCAGACCGAGCAGAGAGTATCGAACAAACAGCGGATGGTGGCTTTATCGTAGCAGGTTATTCCGAATCCCTAAACGGAGATGTGTCCGATAATTATGGCAACTTCGATTACTGGGTTTTAAAATTAGATGCAAATGGTGACCTGACCTGGGATAAGAACTACGGTGGCTCTGGCGCAGATTACGGTTATGCGATTACACAAACTCAAGATGGTGGCTATATTATGGCCGGTTCTTCGTTTTCCGATAACACTGACCTTACAGACAATAATGGATTGTACGATTATTGGGTGGTTCGAACTGATGCTTCCGGAAATATATTGTGGCAAAATAATTATGGAGGAGAAGGGGAGGAGCGGGCTTGGCATATCGCGGCGGCTTCTGATGGCGGATTCATCATCGGCGGTTACACCTTTTCCATAGGTGGTGACATTGGAAGTAACAATGGTGGTACAGATTATTGGATTGTAAAAGTAGATGCGGATGGAGAATTTGAATGGGAAAACACCTATGGTGGAAACGCAACAGAAACGGCCTTTGGCCTTCAACAAGCTTTTGATGGCGGCTACATTCTCGCCGGATATGCCACTTCTACTTCCAGTGGTGATGTGGCGAATAATTATGGCTCTGAAGATTTCTGGTTGGTCAAATTAGACAATACCGGAAACCTGGAATGGGAGAAAAACTTTGGCGGAACCAATAGAGATCGCGCCTATGCACTTCGGCAATCCGCAGATGGCGGTTACATTATGGTTGGCTATAGCGAATCTTCTGATGTAGATGTGAGCGGCAATTACGGAGGACGAGATTACTGGGTCGTAAAACTAAACCCAATAGAAAATACACTACAGCTTGGGAATGACACCACCTTATGTGTCGGCGAAACACTACTGTTAGATGCCACCCAACCTAATGCAGAATATTTATGGAGCACTGGCTCTACAGATGCAACTATATTGTTAGATGAAGCGGGAACTTACTCCGTAGAAGTTTTCCGTGAAGGCTGTGTTTTCAAAGATACTTTGACGATGCTATATCCCCTTTCGGAAAATGTAGACCTTGGACCCGATGTTGTTTTGTGTATTGGGGACAGCCTCGTACTGGAACCAGATTTCGCTGGTGCGACTTTCAGCTGGCCAGATGGTACCGTAGCTCCAACCTTCACGGTAAATGAAGCCGGAACTTACAACGTAATCGCCACCTTGGGCACTTGTACCTTCGAAGACGAAATCACGATTGACTATTTCGGCCCACAACTAAACCTCGGCAAAGACATCACCGTCTGTGGCGAAGGCGCTTTTCCGCTAACAGCCAATCTACCCGGCGCCACCTTCGAATGGTCAACCGGTAGCAACGCAGATAACATAGCTGTGGATTCCTCGGGTACTTATTGGGTGGAAGCAACGCTAAATGATTGCCAAGTTTCTGACACCATTGCCATCATCTATAAAGAAATCGAACCCATCGAGTTGGGAGACAACACCATCCTCTGCGAAGACAAAAATCAACAATGTTTGCTCGATGTAACTCGCGAAAGAGGTCGCTACCAATGGCAAGATGGCTCCACGGATTCTACTTATTTGGTCACCGAAGCGGGGGAATACAGCGTCACCGTTTACGTCGATTTTTGTACTTTTCGAGATACGATTGAATTTACAGATTGCAATTCTTGTATGCACATCCCGAATGCTTTTACCGCTAATTTTGATGGCTTGAATGATGAGTTTATGCCACTTTCCAATTGCGATTTGCTGACTTATAACATGCAGATTTATAATCGCTATGGCGGGAAGGTTTTTGAGTCAGAAGATATTAGTAGGGGCTGGGATGGACGTGTAGACGGGCGACAAACGGGGCTAGGGGTTTATGTTTATCGGATTCAGTATTCTTATGATAATAAAGGGGAGGTTGTTGGTTTTGAGAAGACGGGGAAGGTGACGTTGGTGCGGTAGGGGCTGATTATGATTGGTAAGGAAGATTCAAATCAGTATTTAACAATGGTTTTACATTCCTAACTACCAGCAGTTCAATACGAAGGCCAATGTGACTAGTCGCTATGATGCCGGACCGAGCGTTATGCAATTAATTATCCATTCACTCAGGTAATGTAGCCACTTCGTTCCTTACGCGCTGTTTTTTATTCAGCCCAT
>CAZDTI010000369.1:0-8607 GCA_964508085.1 uncultured Saprospiraceae bacterium
AACGGCTACAACTTTCTGGCGATTTACGTAGCTACAACATTATGTCGCAAGACACCGAAACGGGCTGGTTGCGCTTGAGGTTGAAAAAACGCCAGAAGGCAGTTTTCGTTTTCGTTAAAAGTTTTCGTTGTTCACTCCACCAAAACTCCCTTCGTCAAAATCGCTTCTCCCACCCGACAAGTCAACCAATAACTCCCACTCGCCAACCTGCTCACCGGAACCATATGCGTAATATCCCCATACCGACTTTCAAATGCTAACACTACTTTTCCAGCCGCATCCACCAAACTAAAATAAGCCGTTTCCTTCAAACTCGGATGCTGGAAATAAACATTCAGATAATCCGTCGCTGGATTCGGATAGGTTTTTATTTCGAAGCTGACTTCTTGTAGCTCTATTGTTGGGGAGATAAGATGACAGCCGGGCACTAGGCAGCCATGTTGGTCTACTTTTACGATCCAGGCGCGTTGGGGAGGGTCTTCTGCCTGTGGAGTATTATCTGTGGCTTGGCCAACCATTATAAAACCACCATCTGTAGTTTCTTCGAGATCATAAAAAGAATGAATGTCTGCACGACTTTCTACATAACGGTAATAGCGAGTCCATAAGCTATCTCCTCCATTTGATATTTTTGAAATGGTTCCATTTAAATCATAGCCATTTTCGGCATGATTGGGATTGTAAATGGTACCCACTCCTATATAGCCACTATTATCTGATGGGATTATCATTTTGGTTATGGTGTTTAAACTAATAGAAAAGGAATCCCGTATATCTACACTCCATTCTACATTTCGATCTGCATCTAGCTTTAGAAAAGCGCTGTGCCAATTAAGGTTAGATAAGTTGGGATTAGGAGTTGTTTCTTCCATTCCTTTTCCTGTTGCTAATAAATAGCCGCCATCTGCTGTAAATAAAATATCGGTGGCTCTATTCCATAGTTCTCCTTCTGGTGAAATATATTCCCATTGGATTTCCCCTTCCTGATTAATCTCATATAGATGCACTCTGGAAATGAAGTTGGACCCCGTAAAATTAGTATTTGTCTTATGCCCTGTCACCAATACCCTATCATCAGGTAAAACAAGAACTGCCCCATTTGACTCGCTAATTATTGTATCTCCATATATTCCATCCCATTCTATATTTCCCAGACTATCTAGTTTTACCAAATAATTATCCGTATTTCCCCATTCATTATGTAAGTTACAAACCATCAAATGACCATTGTCATTCGTATTATGGGAGCTTGTCAGAGCGATAAATGGTTCTTCTGGGAAGTAAGGACTAATAAACTTTTTAATAAATATGGTATCTCCTTCTGCATCGTATTTGATAAGAATAGCTCCTACTCCAGAGGTGTCAACATGTCTTCCTGTTAGTAAGAAATCCCCATTCATGTCAGATGTCAAAGTGTTATTCCAAGCGCTATAATAATCATTAGGCCCTAATAGTGTTTTATACCATTCTATTTCTCCTTCTAAGGTCGTTTTTCCCAAAAAAACGCCCAATCGATGAGGAGGTAAAGTATCGTTTGTAATACCGCTTACATAATAGCAACTATCTGTCACTTCTATGCTAGTAATAACGGTAGGTGCGATCCCGTGGAAACTAAGTCGGTTGTTAAATGTCTCTTGTCCATTAGCAATTGTAACTAGAATAACACTGACAAAAGTTAATAGTATCTTTTTCATGGTCTTAGTTTTATGTCCGCTTACAGGTTTCTTCTGTAAGCGGACAATTAAATTATCGAGCAACAACTAGTTTCCCAGTTACTAAGTTATGTTTATTAGAAGCTATACTGTACAAATAAAAACCCTCTTCTACTTTTCCACTGTTCCAGCTTAAAAAGCCCTCTTTACCATTGGGTAGTCCTATTTCTTCAATCAGGCTACCACTTGAATCAAATATACGAATACTTAAATTAACATAATCTTGATCCAGATTATATTGGAATTGAACATTTTGATTCGCAGGATTAGGGAAAGCGGTTATTCTATTAGTGACTTTCTCATTACTATTACCATTATTTATTCGTAATTCCTCTGTGGGTTCTGGCAAAATTGGTTCGTCATAAATCGCATGGCCAAATGATGTATTCAGAATGTTCTTAGCTTGTATTCCTGCAATCCCCCGACTGTTGCTTGCTAGGTCTATCACTTTTTCCAAATCTGACACTCCCATATCCTTAACAGATTTATCTTCCTTTATTAGTCTAATTTGTAATTCTTTCAAGCTCCTAAAATAAGCAAGCTCCACTTGTTGAGTAGCAGACATTTCGTAAGATTGACCTAAAAGAATTAAAGCATTTTCTGCCGACGCTATGTTTCCTTCGTGTAACCAACTGTCCACTATTGTCATATCTGTCCGAACACTTTCCTGACGAGACAACCAGAGCCTTACGGAGTCCATATCGTGAAAATAGCGATCGTGCATGAAAAAATTACTTAAGTGAGTAGCAGCGTAAGTAAAATTACTTTTGTAATGACTTAGGTTACTTTCTAAGTTTGTCCGTTCTGTAGCATTAGTCACCATAGTCTCTAAAGAGGTAGTCATATTAGAAGGCATCGGTTCTAATTTCGTTTTTAAATAAGTTAAAACATCTTTACGTTTTAAAACATCTGGATTCGCCACCAGCAAATCATATAACTCACTATGAGTGAATAAGTCAGTGCGATCACTTGCTGCAAATACGACTTCCTTTGACAACCACGGAGAATGCATTGTCATTTTCGACTTTAACTGGTTGGAAGTTGCAGAGGAGGAAGTTGCAATCTGGTTCAATAAAGCATCGGTATTTCCTCCATCTATTTTAGAAGTCCAGTCTAGTCTAATTGCATCATATGCATTTTTGTTTTGGTGATAACTAGCTCTTCGATCACTTTCGTCTTCGTGATCCATAAGGGCTGAAAAATTGATTAAACATTCGTTTTCACTTGAGGTTCCAGATGGATTCACTTTTGGAAAAGTAGTAACCGTCAAAGGTTCTTCTAGCGGTGGCGCCACATCAAAAAAGTAAGTTACGTTATAACTGGCACTATTATTTTTAAAATCACTTTCAGGATTTCCTAAATGCGAAAAAGAATTTCCTGCTGCTTCATCAAAAGCACCTTGCATTGTCGAAATACCATGATCCTGATTTGGAGGATTAGGCCCAGGAAAAGGGTTGGTTCCTATTGCTTCATTCGGAACAGAAAAATCGAAATTATTTGCTTCCATTGAGTTGTTTCTATTGCAAGCATAAGATAACCCATTCGTAGGATTGGAAGGGTTTAGATTCATCCCATTCGACAAGTTTGCAACATGTAAGTCCTTAAAACTATTAGATCTAATCTCGTTAGAGACAGCTCCCGACTCCCGAGTCAAAAGCCCAACCGTAATCCGACTATCATCCATTCCCGCAAATTCATTTTCTTCTACGATGTACCCTGTAGAGCCATTGAGATACAAACCAATTGGAGGATACACATAAAAATAATCTACCCCAACTTCAAAGTCATTTCTAGTAATTAACGGAGCAGTAACACCACTACTTAAAATACCAACATGGTTTCTTACAAAACTGGTGCGATCTACTTCAAAAGTATTGTTAGAAACGCCCGTCATAGAAGATCGAACACCCATCCACAATCCAGAGAAAGAGGACAATTGATCGGACCAGGTGGTGCATGGATCGTCATCTGACTCACACCATTGAGTTACCGTGAAATCTGAATCAATGGCATTGATCCCCATTCCTTTAAATGTGTATAAATCGTAGTAGTTATGAGATCTTTCATTTTTGAAATCGCAGCTTAAGAATGGAATATTTGTTACTTGATTTAACTTAACGTGTTCTTGAAAAAAGCCTCCGGCGTAGTCGTCATCTAGTTGAAACCGAGAATTAATAAACTCGCTGATATTGGGTTCATTTGTATAAGGCCCAAAGTCTACACTTTTTGTATTGTTAATGAAGAAGGCATCATTACATTTAATAATAGCGCCACCACCATCAACTAAGTCAACTTCGTCAAAGGTCTGAATCCCTACTTTTGCGTAAGAAATTGTTCCTTCGTTTATAATCTCTACAGAAGATTGATTTGTTTCTGTTTGAGGAAAACCACTTCTTCCCCAGGCACAAATCCCTGCCCAATAGTCTCCGCATTTTGACGAAGCAATAGTTACTTCACCTTGATCCACGATTAGCTTGCCACCGGGTCTGACTATTATTTTCCCATCTGGAGGCATAATCACCTTACATTTTATAGTCAAGGTTGCTCCTGCACTAATAATAATGCTTCCTCCAATATGTTTACCGCTTTCCCAAATTTCATCAGCAAGAATATCAACATCATAAGAGGAGTCATATTCTGTCTTTAAATATTGTGACTGAAAGCCATGAATTAAGCTTCTGGTTATCTGCCCCTGCTGTAGAGGAGTCAAATGATTATTTATTTTTGAGTAGGACATAACATTATTGGAGCAATTAGGATCAAAGTTAGGATTACAAAAAGTTACGCTACACGATATACCCCCTGTGCAACCTGAGGGAGTAGGTGCACAATGAGGGGATGGTAAGCCATACAAAGCTATTTGGGTATCACACCAAACATGGTGGATGCCTAGATGATGTCCCATTTCGTGAGCAAAATTATATGCGTTGGCAGATGCAGAAACATTGGTTATATGATTAGTGTATGATTTATTCATAAGAACCCCCCCTGAAGGCCCCCACCCAGTACCACCACTTGGATGTTCAATAAGATACAGATTTAAAATACAATCACTATCGGGGTTGTAAGCATTGAATAAATAATTATTTGTAAAAGGACAAGTATTACATGGTGTATTATTTATTATTCCTACATCATCAGGACGATAAAAAACATTAGCTATATCAAATCGAATACGAGTATCTTCAATCCAAGGAGCATTTGGTACAGGCCCCTGAAACAGTAAAGGGTTAATTGTTTTAAATACCCAAGCTTCACTATTTTTTACGATTGCTCTTACTACTTCATCCTGATCAATAGTGAAATTCCCTGGATCAGTAGGATGAACCTGTCCCGGATTGTTTGGATCTTCATTTTGCATTACATGTATATTTATCCTAATAACCTTCTCGGGGTCAGTTGGGCTTGGAAAATATCGTTCAATTTCTGAACACGATGGAGGGAAGACGCTCGTTGCAGACAAAGGTTCTGAATCCAGGCAATTAATTTGTCCATTCCCCAAACTGTATGAGAAGAGGAAGATAACAATGTAGACTAACTTGTTCTTTTTCATGATTTAAAATTTATCGGTTAAAAAATAAGTTGCTAATTCTATATACCCCATCATTCAACGGGATATTTCTAGCGTTCAAATTGATCCTTTCATAAAATAAATCACCATTTCCATGATATGCAGAAAACCGCATCACAGATCAAAGCAAGGCCCCAGCCCACCCAAAATATTTTTCTTATTTAGTGAATTAAATCATTTCGCCTAAAGGAAGAAAGTGGCAAAATCAGTACGGTTGCAATTTCTAAATAAAGAAATTACAACAGCGTAAAAAAAAGATGTACGTAAATTGTTAGATTTTACAAATTGCAAAAGAAAAGAGTGGTTAATTTTCATTGGGGGGTCGGGTTTTTAAACTTTTTAAGATATCCTAAAGGTCGAAAAAAAAAATGGACTTATCCAAATAAAAAGCCGTAATATTTTATAACAAAAATATTACGGCCAATTGAGTTCGCTTAGAGCTCCGCTGTAGAAGCGAACTCACGGCCTATTCCTCCGAATAAACCCCGTAGGATCCAAATACCCAAAACGATCATCCGAATACCCCGGCCCCAAAGACATCCCCACAAAATCCCGCATCTCCAAATGCAAGTGCGCGGCATAACGTCCTTTCGCATTACCAATGGTTCCAATTTGTACTCCTCGTTTAATCAAATCACCAGGTTGCACTCGAATAGTGTGAAGGTGAGCATATACTGTTTCTACAAAAGGTTTGGCAGGATCATCGGAGACTTTGTGAACAACTCGAACAACATTTCCCCATCCGCAGCAAACTTCTTTAGCATCGACCACTAATCCATTGGCAACCACATGTACGGGGTCTCCTAAGTCTGTATTCCCACCACCTCTACCATTCCAATCTTCTCCCAGGTGGTTTTTATCTCCGAAATTGAGTGCCTTGTAGTAACCTGCAGCATCAGGGATTCCTACTGGAAAATCAAAGCCATTTGCACGAAATGCAGGATATTGATCAAAGTAAGCTTTATAGTAAGAATCGGATATAGCAGGGAAAAAATCTGGTGAAGTCGTATCCGCTTTCATATTCGCCAAAAAATGATCGTGTAAGCAGGAATGGTATTCATCAGAGGTTTTCGAATGGCTATCTGGAGAAGGATTGCTGTTTATTAACCAAAGCGGAACAGAAATAAGAATCGAAACAAATAGAAAAGTAGCTAAGTTTTTTATCATAATACTTAAGGATTAAGAAAAAGAGAACGCAATGGCTGCTATCTTTCGTACAAAATTTAGGGCCTAAAGGTAATTCATTCCCCAAAATTGAGCCTAATTCCCGCAAAGTTTACTTTTCTCCGTTTTACAAAGACATTTCTACTTGCTAAATATTCGTCAAAATCTACATGCTCCGCAACAGAAAACGGACGTTATTAGTTGTAAATTTGCTAAAGAAGACATTGGTTAATCTATAGGCAGCTTTTTTTATAGCTTATGGAACTTATCAATATAATACCAAAACCCGAAAAGCAAACATATCCATCGTGTACAGAAATCTGATCTCGTATCTTTTCTTTCTTTTTTTCTTTTGCCCTAAAGGAATGAATGCACAAAGCTGTATCTGTACGAATTGTCCGGGAGATATTCCCATTAGTAGTAGCTCTACCCTTGATTTTGACATCAGCGGAGCAGTGAACAACGATCTATCTGATTCGGGACAAGGTGTATGTGGAGTATACATTAGCTTTGAACACGATTTTATTTGGAATATAGAAATGGTCTTAACTTCTCCTGGGGGACAAACGGTTACGCTGGTTGGAGCCGATGTAATGCCGCCTTCTGGATCTTTTACTGGATTTACGGATTGGTTGGTTACATTCGAGCAATGTTCGGAAGTGGTGGTGCCAGACGCTGGTTTTAGTCCAGTTTGGTCTAATAACCAAAGTTGGTTAGCGGCAGGAATGTATTCCGGCTCCTACTATCCCAACTCAGGTTGCTTGGAAGATTTCAATACGGGCGTTGTTGATGGAACATGGACCTTGACGACCACCAATACCCATCCTTTCTACACCGGTGAAGTATTAGATTTTGAAATTATTTTTTGTGATACTACTGGGATGGGCTGTTTTACTTGTGCTGCTGACGGAGGTGAGTTAGTAAGCTATGATACAATAACTTTGTGTCAGGAAGACCCAATGTTGCAACTCAATATTCCTCCGGTTTATAGTTCGACAGAACCTGATACGACCAGCTATGGCTACTATTATGTAATCACACAAGGCGACTTGATTTTAGATTATGATACCATAGCTGATTTACGGAGTTATGAAGCAGGTGAATATAAAATCTGTGGACTTTCTTATTCATACGACGATAGTTTATCTATCCCCAATCCAAATGGGGTATTCACTGTTACGGATTTAGAGGCGGATCTGAACAATATGCCTCCGGATTTTTGTGGCAGTCTTTCGGATACCTGCCTGGTGGTTAATATCCTATCTACTGGTAATACTATCCTTGATACGATTTGTGAAGGAGCAACTTATACTTATAATGGTACCCCACTATCGGCCTCTGGAGAATATGATTTTGTTTTTCCTTCCACTATTGGCTGTGTCGATAGTACTGTGGTTGTCAATTTAACGGTCTTGGATACGGTACTTACTAATCTCGAAATGGTTATTTGTGCAGGCGAAAGCTTTGCGGTCGGCGATTCGGTTTACACAACAAGTGGAATGTATAGTAATGTCTTTACTGCTCTTAATACTTGTGATAGTACGGTAAATCTGAATTTAACGGTCAGTGACCTAAATGAGACGAATTTATCAGAGCAAATCTGTTCAGGTGAAAGTTTTCCAGTCGGTGATTCCATCTATACAATAACAGGAATGTACAGCGATACGCTATTGGCTTTTAATACCTGCGACAGTATCGTAAATTTAGATCTTACAGTAAATGAGTCTTCAATCAATAACATAACAACTACAATATGCGAAGGGGAAAGCTTCTTAGTTGGCGATTCCATCTATACAGTAACAGGAATATACAACGATACACTAACAGCCTTCAATACCTGTGATAGTATTATTAATTTAAACCTCACGGTAAATCCTTTGTCTGTAAATAATGTAAGTACAACGATCTGCGAAGGGGAGAGCTTTTTGGTAGGCGATTCGATTTACACAAGTGGAGGAATATACAATGACACCTTAGTAGGTTTTAATACTTGTGATAGTATTGTAAATTTAAATCTAACAGTAAATTTGTCCTCAGTTAATAATGTTGTGGCTACAATCTGTACAGGCGAAAGTTTTTCTGTAGGCGATTCGGTTTATACCATGACAGGAATGTACAGCGATACGCTAGTGGCTTTTAATACCTGCGACAGTATCGTAA
>CAZDTI010000370.1:0-8603 GCA_964508085.1 uncultured Saprospiraceae bacterium
GGTCCTTCTGTTGGTAGTGTCATTTTGCTTAGTTTTGATTGGCGAGGTATCTTTTATACATTAGCCATTCTATCTGTACTTTTAGCAGGAATTGTATATTTCTTTTTACCAGAATCAAAAGCAGATACAGGTGATTATTCCTTACACCCAAAAGCCATTTTAAAAAAATATAAAAAAGTATGGCAGACGCCTACCTTTGTAGCTTATGCTTTAATAGCTGGTTTGGGAACAGGGAGTTTGATGGCTTGGATTTCTAATTCCTCGCTATTATTTATGGAAAATTTTCAGCTGACTTCTACCCAATATGGATGGGTGTTTGCTTCTACTGCTTTTTGCTTAATAGTGGGTAATCAAATGAATAGAATGTTGCTACAAAGATTTGACAGTCCGACGATAGCTTATGGAGCGGTATGTTGCCAGGTGGTCGTTGCCTTCTTATTACTAGGAGCCATTTTATATTACTTTGAATTATGGTTCGTACTAGGTTTATTATACCTCTTCATGCTTACGCTGGCATTGATTCGCCCCAATGCCTATGCTTTGTCATTATTGCCATTTAAAGAAAACATAGGAATCGCCAATGCTATACTCGGAACCTTTAGCGCAGGATCAGCCGCACTGGCCGTTTCCGCTTTGGGGTGGTTAGCAGATGGAACGCCTATGCCGATGGTCTTAGGGATTTGTGTAATAAGTTTGTTGTCTTTGATGGTGCAATATGCTGTCAAAAGAAGTTATTCGAAATTGAAAATAGAGAAAGCATAATCTTTTAGTTTGTTTTTTCGTAACTATTCAGCAAAGCGCTTTGAAAAGTTCACCGGATGGCAATGAGGCCATTCGAAGAAGTCCACGACTCACCTAACTTACTGAACAGTTACGTTTTTTCAACATTACTAAGTTGCAAAAAAAATCTTATCGAAAACACGAATCCAATACAGAGTCAGCGTTACTTATTCTAAAAAAATTGTGGTTTATAGCCCAAAAAACTTAATTTGGTGCGATTAAAATTTAAGTCAACACGGCTTGAATTCTAAAATCGTAAATCCAAGATTAAGTGCATGGGGAAAAAAAAGAAAATACCTACTGTTGAACCTTCACTAGAGGATAAGTTCCATTTTAGCGTGGAAGGCTGGGTAGAACCTGTACCTAATTTCGATAAAATATTCCACATCAGTCGTTTAGAGGATTATTTGGATAAAATGTCTTTTCCTCTTCCCGTACACCGCAAAGTGGTTTATGATATGATTTTTTTGACCAAAGGAAAGAGCCTTCGTTCTAAAGGATTAAATCAATATCAATTTCAGAAAAATCAAGTATTCTTTTTACCACCTTATCAGATTACTTCCCACGAAAGTATGAGTGAGGATGTCACAGGTTATTTTATTCATTTTTCGGAAGAGTTATTTAAGGACAAAGGCAAACTCTTGAAGCCTTTCGAATTTCTTGGCTTTTCCTCGTATCCTATTGTTACTATTCCCATTGACAAATTGGAACCCATTTTTTATCTATTTGAGCGGATGATTAAATTGTATTATGGAAAAAATGCCAATCTGGAATTATTGATTTCTTACTTACTTGTATTATTAGCCGAAATCAATCAATATGCGGAGTCTACTAATCCCTTGTTGAAAAAAGTGACTATGGGTACTCAACTAACCGAACGGTACAAGGATGCATTGGCTCAATACATTTATCAAAAACAAACGGTGAAGGAATATGCACAACTTCTTTTTGTTACACCTAATTATTTAAATAGATGTGTCAAAGGAACTACTAATAAAACTGCTCAAAAATTATTAAATGAAATGTTGGTGCTCGAAGCTAAGTCTTTGTTGAGGTACTCAGGATTGTCAATTTCAGAAATTGCTGAAAAATTATTTCAACGCTCACCCAGTAATTTTGCTCGATTTTTCAAACATCAAACCGGTGTCTCTCCTAAAGGTTACATCAAAATGGCCAAGTAAACTTTTAAAAGAAGAAATTATATAACAATATATTTACAATGTCTAGAACAGTTGATTCCGACTGTTCGGATTTCATTTCTATTTTCACTATGCCTCTCATTTCTTTCAAAAAAAATCTCCGAAAATAATTTATTGGAAAAATTGCAATAAGCAAGAATACACGAAATTGAATATTTTATGCAGTTTTTTGAATAACAGCAATTTTTTAGTTGTTCTATATTTGCAATATAAATCGTGATTTTATTTGGAATAAAGTAGATATACGAAATAAAATATCAATTTTATTAGAATCGATAAATAGTCCAATTGATTTCCAAATTTCATAAGCACGATAATGATAAGCTTGAACTACAGGCTGTAAAACCATTTATTCAATTTTAGAAAGATGTCTTTTTCTTTCTATCAAAACTATCATGAAATGACAAATCAATTTTATTCCTACCTACGGAAAAAGATTGGAAAAAGAAACGTCCAATGGACAAGCGCATTGTTTGCTATGTTTCTACTTTTTTCAACACAAAGCTTTTCACAAATTTCTGGAACTATTCTCGATGATACTGGAGAAGTATTAATTGGAGCAGCTGTCCTTGAGAAAGGAACCTCCAATGGAACAGTAACAGATATTAATGGACAATTTACCTTAAATGTAAAGGAAGGTACTGTACTTGAAATCAGTTATACCGGATACCAAACCCAAGAGGTAGTTGCCGCTAATGACATGCGTGCAGTCCTGGAGGAGGGTGTAGGTCTTGATGAAATAGTAGTAACTGGGGTATTTGACGCACGTTCAAGAATGGAATCCTCTATTGCGATTTCTACATTGGAGGCAAAACAAATGAATCGATTAACTCCCGTAAGTTCCGCCGATCTATTTGCCAATACACCTGATGTTTTTGTTAATTCATCAGCCGGGGAAGTCCGAAATCAAGTCTATGCAAGAGGCATCTCTGCGGGGTCCAATTATTCCCTGACATCGAATGCAAATGGATATTATTATGTTTCTCTTCAGGAAGATGGTCTACCGGTAACAGCAATTTCTGATGCTCTCTTTGTTTCTGATACTTCTTTTTTTTGGCTCAACATAATGTATAAATTGTTAGATCCCGGTACCAATCATAAAGTGTTACCTAATTACCTCAATCCGGAAACGCACTTATTGGAGTGGTTAGAATTTACGGTTCGTGATATTTTTTCAATGGCAACCGGTTTTAATAAATTCACCAATTTCAAAGAAGTACAAGGTATTAAATTACCCATGTCGCAATTCGTGACACAAGGAACACTCGATAAACCAGCTAAAAAATTACACGAAAATCATTATAAAAAGTTAAGTTTTAATTGATTATAACTGTTCCGTAAGTTATATCCGTCGGACTTCATCGGATGGCCTCAAAGCCATCTGATGAACTTTTCAAGGCGGATTACATAATTACAATTGATTTGAAAAAGCAAATTTCTAATACCACATTAAGTTATCCAATATGAAAAGTGACCTCATCATTATCGCCGCCGGCCCAGCCGGATTAGCTGCTGCCATAACCGCAGCACAAAAGGGCATGTCTGTTTCTATTTTTGAAAAAATGCCGATAACAGGAGGGACGGCTAACCGAGGAATGGGACCGCTGGGAATAGAGAGTCGGCATACCAGAGCAAGGCTTCTCGAACCGACCAAAGACGAAGCCTTCAAGGTGTTCATGGATTACACACATTGGCGAGTAGATGCAAAATTGGTACGCGCATTTTTAAATAAATCAGGAGATACGATTCATTGGTTAGAATCGCTTGGAGTAGAGTTTGTAGAACCGGCTACCTATTTCAAAGGCTCCTATTCGACTTGGCATTTAGTGAAGCCGGAAGGAAGACCTCCTGGTCCGGGCGGTGCTGCAACCATGATGAAAATCATGACCGAAAAGGCAATTGATTTAGGCGTTTCCATTCAATTAGAAACATCCGTCACCAAAATTTTGAAAGAAGGGGAAAGAGTCGTGGGAGTCGAGGCCCTTGATAAAAATAATAACATCATTCAGGCAAAGGCGAAAGCGGTCCTCATTGCAACAGGCGGCTTTGGCAACAGCCCAGAAATGATAAAAAAACATGCAGGATTCGAAATGGAAAAAGACATCTATCCCTTTCGAGTCCCCGGCATTACAGGTGATGGAATCAGGATGGCCTGGGAGGCGGGCGCACAAAAAACGGAGATGACTATGGAGTTGGTCTACGGGATGCCCGATCCACTCAACGTACCTCCACCCTTGCATGAGGCTTGCCGCCAACCGCATTTATTGGTCAACTATTTGGGCGAGCGATTTATGGATGAAGCCGTTATGGCAAATGTCACCTACACCGGAAATGCCATTTCATTGCAAAAGGATAAAACAGCCTTTTTGATTTTTGACGATACAATTTTGGAAGAAATGGAAAAGGATTTTGATACCCGAAATCGAGTTTTTCCAAAAACCAATTTTGCAAATAGCCAAGCCATAATTGATGCCTATTTGAAATCTGGAATCGGCAATTTTTACGTCGCTGATTCTATCGAAGATTTGTGTAAACAAACGGGACTCGAACAAGAAGGATTGGAAAAAACAATCGCTCAATACAATGCTTTTTGTCAAAAAGGCTACGACGAGCAATTCAATAAAGATAGAAAATACCTACGTCCTTTGAAAGGAAAAAAATGGTACGCAGGTCGGCATTTTCCAAGTGCCTACGGAAGCGCAGGTGGCATCAAAATCAACGAAAAAGCAGAGGTCATCGGCCAAGATTGGAAACCGATAAAAGGATTATATGCAGCAGGCACAGACGCTTGTTCCATTTACGGAGACAGCTATCCGTTTATTTTCCCAGGCACCTCCATGGGCTTTGCCTTGAACACGGGACGAATCGCCGCAGAAACGATTGCGATTTCGGATTTTTGATTTCGGATGTCGGAAATACCGCACCGATCGCACTGAAATTTGATTTTGGATTTCAGATTCAACGTACTGTGCGAACCAAGTACTCCGAAAACCGCCTGCCCCACAACGGGCAGGTCCGAAACCGTACCAATGCTTTTCATTCTGTCTGACTACCAATTGGAAATGGAATTGAGGTGTCTCATTTGAGAAGCAAATCAATGATTTATTGAATACAAAGGTGTACTTAATTTTAAGTTTAAGCCTATTGTGGATTGATTTTGAATGTTTTTATGAGAAAATGGAATAGTAGAAAATAATATATCATATTAAATTTGTAAAGAAAAAATATAAAATAAAATGGCAAAAAATCCACATTACTTATCGCAGATGTCTCATCAAGAACTACTGAGCACAAACCTTGAGGAGTCCGTCAGATTTTATACCGATATCGTGGGGATGGACATCACCGCAAAAGATGAAACCTCCGTTTACCTCAGAGCTTGGGGAGACTATTTTAAATACACCTTGAAGATCACTCAGTCAGATACACCGGGCAATGGTGCCATGGGCTGGCGAGCGGATAGTCCGGAAGCCTTTGATGAATGTGTCGCCCACCTCGAAAAAATAGGTGCTGGTGAAGGATGGGTAGCCCCAGATGAAGGAAGAGGTAAAGCCTACCGATTCAGATCACCCGGCGGTTTGCTTCACGAAGTATTCTGGGATGTTGAATGGTTAAATGAAAAAGGCGAAAAAGGGAGTATTTATGCAGATAGATATTCAAGTAACCGACGTAAAGGGGCCTGTCCTCGTAGATGGGATCATTCTACTTACTTAGTACCCATCGGAGAGTACGCAAAAGAGAAAGCATTCTGGCAAAGCATGGGATTGAAAAACCCTGATGAAATAAGACTGGATGACGAAAAACCACCAATAGGTGGACTCTGGACAATCGGGAATCTATCACATGACATAGCCATCTTCTCAGATCCGAACCTATTGCCTGGCCAAGGAGTACTCAACCATATATGCTATAACGTGGATAGCAGAGAGGAAGTACTATTGGCTTTGGATTGGTTTACAGAAAATGGCTACAAAAGTGTATGGGGCGCTCCAACGAGACACAAAGCCGACGAAGGTTTTTTCTTCTATATGATGGAGCCACACACTGGTGTCCTACTAGAAATATATGCCTGCGCCAGATTGATATTCGCACCAGACCATGGGCCAGATGTCCACTACCTCAAAGATAATCCAAATGATGCTTGGGGGAACACGAATCCATTTGCAGAAGCCGCAAAAGGGAAAGTAGGGGGGATAAAACCGGTAGACATTTGACGATGTCGGATTTTAGATTTCGGATTTCGGAGCGCTTAGTTCGCATTAATACGCACCGAGATATGATTTCGGATACGATTTCGGATGTGGGATTTCGGACCTGCCCGTTGCGGAGCAGGCGGGTTTCGGAACGCTTAGTTCGCACAGTGTATTGAATCCAAAATCATACGTTCTGGTGCGTTCGGTGCGATATTTCCGAAATCCGAAATCGCAAATCCGAAATCGTACCCGAAATAGTTTTGTGGATGATTTTAAATGTATTTTCTTGTAGTTTTTTAATAAATAAAACTTTGAGAAGATGAACAAGAAAATACTCCAGGAAAGACTCAAGCAATTTGCTTTACAAATTGTTTTTTTGCGGAAAAGTTACCCAATACGGCGGGATTAAGAACTGTGAAAAATCAAATTGTACGAAGTGGTTCTTCTTCAGCGGCGAATTATAGAGCTGCTTGCCGAGCCAAGTCTGATGCAGATTATATTTATAAAATGACCATTGTAGAAGAAGAGTTAGATGAAACTCAATTTTGGCTGGAATTTGCAGTTGGCATAAAGGAAGATTATCGAACTGAGGTGTCTCCACTATGGAAAGAGGGAGATGAATTGATAAGGATAGTGGTTAGTTCCATCAAGAGCAAAAAGAAAAACAGTAAATGATACGATTTCGGATGTGGGATTTCGGATTTCGGAGTCCCCATTTCGCGTGGTGTGTTGCATCCGAAATTATATATTCTGGCGCGTTAATTCCGACATCCGAAATCGTAAAGCTGAATTAACAAGATGAACAGTAAGCTCAATATTGAGCAAAAGAAATAATTAAATAACAAACAAGATCGCGAAGTATAGTTTCCAGATTGGAGATTGCGGATTCAACGCACGGTGCGAACTAAGCGCTCCGACATCCGAAATCGCAAATCCGAAATCGTATTCCGAAATCAAAAATCCGAAATCATATGTGGCACTACTATCCAGGAAAATACATGCCTTCCTATCAAGTTAACAGAGCACTTACACAAGCACATTATGGTGGTGGTGAAATTGCAGAAATACTAGAAGTTGCAGGAAATATAGATCCTGATAATCGAGAGACCATTAACGTCGCTTGGTTGGCAAAGGGTAAGCCTGTTTTTGAGCTGGCAGAAAAGTACGACAAAGAAGGTCATCATGTATCTGCCCGCAGAACCTATTTGAGGGCCTTTAATTATCTGCGTTCAGCGGAGTTCTTTATGAAGCTGGGCGACCCTCGAAAATTAGAAACGTACAATCATGCCATCGTAGCTTTTAACAGAGCGCTAAAATATTTTGACCAACCGACGAAAAGGGTAGAAGTACCATTCGAAGACTCCTTTCTTCCCGGGGTTTTATTTGCTCCAAAGGGCGTTGAAAATCCTCCTGTAATAATAGCGTTTGGTGGATTGGATAGTCTGGCGGAAGAACTTTACTTTGGTGTAGGTACGCACTTGAACGAAAGAGGAATTGCTTTGTTGGCTATGGACGGACCAGGTCAGGGAGCTGCGCTTCGGAACAATCACATTCATTCTCGTCATGATTTTAATGTAGCGGGAACTGCAGTTTTAGATTGGGCTTTAGAAAATTTAAAAGAAGAGGTGGATACCACCCGAATAGGAATTGGAGCAGTATCAATGGGTGGCTATATGGCTGCAAGGTGTGCTGCTTTTGAACCCCGATTTAAAGTTTGTATGATACTTGGGGCCGTATGGTCTTATCATGAAGTATGGATGGGAAGGTCAGAAAAGCATCCATTGGCTGAAATTGTTCAACACATCATGGGCACACCTACTTTTGAAGAGGCAAGAACAAAATTAGAAGGGTATACCTTGGCAAATGGAGTTGCAGAAAAAATTTCCTGTCCTACTTACATTATTCATGGGGAAGATGACAAGCAAAATTTTGTGAGTCATGCACACCGAGTTGCAGAGCACCTGACTTGTGAGCATGTACTTGATATCGTTCCTATAGGCACGAGTGGTGCACAACATTGTTGTATTGATGACTTTACGCCCACCTTTAGAATGTATGACTGGATTGAGCAGAAAATAAAAGAATAGTACGATTTCGGATGTAGGATTTCGGATCTCGGAGCGCTCAGTTCGCACCGTGCTTTGAATCCGAAATCTCAAATCCGAAATAGTAGCCATAAGAATTCAAGATCCTTGGTATGTCAATAATGCCATTATTATTGGAGATGGAGCACATGCTACGATTCCTCAATTGGGATCTGGTGCAGCCTTGGCTATAGAGGATGCGGTCGTCTTAGCCGAAGAATTGGTAAACGCTACTGATGTCAAAACGGCTTTTGAAAAATTTATGAAACGCAGATATGAAAGATGCATGGCCGTGGTAGATGCTTCTGAATTATTGGGCGAATGGGAATTGATGGAATTTAATGGAC
>CAZDTI010000371.1:0-8564 GCA_964508085.1 uncultured Saprospiraceae bacterium
ACGACCTCAAAAGCTTCTTCATAAATACATTCGTTTTCATCACTGATACTAAGGTTGTAAAACCCTTCGCAGAGTTCTGTAAGTTGATCTGTGCTGTCTCCTGTATTCCAAGAAAGGTTTAGAGGGGTAACGGTATTGGAAGTGAAATCTATGATGATGGAACCATTGCAATCGTCCGTGCATATAATGTTATTTACTTCGGTTGTATAAGTTGGACTATTGAAATAATTGACGTCCACTTCATCCGAAGCAGTACATCCATTATCTGATAAAGTAACCGCATAGTTTCCAGGTTCTATTACCGTAAAAGTTGCTTCTTGTGATCCATCTTGCCAAAGATAAGTTGTGTTTTGCGTTGCCGCATTTAGCAAAATGGTTTGTCCCTCACATAAGGTATCATAAGCTCCTAATTCAATTTCAGGAGTTGAACCGAAAGAGACTTCCAGAGCGTCCGTAAGAACACAACCGGCAGTATCTGTAACGGCTAAAGTATAAGTACCGCTTTCTGTAATTTCCAATGTTGGGTTGGTACTTCCGTCACTCCAAAGGAATTCGGCAACAGGGCCTTCAAGCTGTGGCAAAAGGGTATGTGAATTTTGATCACAAATAGAAAAGCCATCACCAAGGTCAATCGTCATATCGGTTGCGGAATAAACCTGAAAGCTGTCTCTTTGTTCGCAACTGCCAATACTGATGTCCACCCAATAAGTTCCTGAATCATAAACAAGATAAGTGGGACTTGTAGAACCATCCTGCCACGTATAAGAAGCATTTGCGGTGCTTACATCAAGGTAAATGGAAGAGATGCCAGCGCAGAGAGCCGTTTCCTGCAAGGAAGAACTATTGTCCAATACCGTAATATCGAGATAAAAAGTATCCGAAGCATTGCAGGTGAAACTAGAAGTAGCGACAAGTATTATCTCATACTGTCCTGCTTCAGTGTAGGTATGAGAAGGGTCTTTTAAACTGCTGGTTGTCCCATCTCCAAATTGCCAATGGTAAGTTTCTGCATCATGCCCAGTAAAAACGAAATCCATATCCAAAGGGGCACAACCACTGGTGGTCTGCGTCCCTGAAAATTCAGAAATGGCAGAAGCAGTTACGATGTCTTTTTCAAAGTCAATTTTGAAAACACCAATGTCGCAATCAAGGTCAGATTGGGTTGACCAAGCGTTTGGCAGTGTGTTTAATTCCGTATTACTATATGGACAAGAACAAACAGCTTGGTATACCGTACCGCCTTTATCAAAGCGACTGGTTCCACCATCTACATGATCGGCGTTCCCGTAGTAAGTTGCGTAAGAGAGCTCCTTAGCTAAAGGATCGAGTACTGCTAGATAGAACATTTGATTTCCATTGGAAACCAGCGCATCTCCAGTAGTCGGTAGTCCGGATTGTGCATGATAACCAGATAAATAAATGTTGTTGCACTCGTCTACCATAAAAGCTGCGGGAACGAATTGGAATGCGATATCATCGTAAGTTCCCGTTCCAATATGAGTAGCATATACCAATTCGTTCAAACTTGAATTAAAGGCGGCTACAAATTGCGGACTATCATTGTCTGTAGAATAAGTATTTGGAGTCGGAATAACCCCAATAGCTGATTGTCCATAAATATGAATATTATCTTCTTGATCTATGTCTATAAAATAACCATGGTCATTGCCACTCGTTCCAAAGAAGGTTGAATGTAACAATTCTTTTCCGTCAGAAGATAGTAGGACAACATAGGCATCTTCTGCTCCCCCTAAAAAAGAGTTTTGGTAACCTCCATTTATGTTTGGAAAATTAGCTCCCCCAGCTGTTCCTGTTATGTAAACGTTTTGAGACTTGTCTAAACGCAAGCCAGCTCCAGTATCTGGACCATCGCCTCCTAGATAAGAACTCCAATACAGGGTAGACATATCACTGTTGATTTTAAAAACAACAGCATCTTGTGGACCCAAAGAACCGCTTGAATTATTATTATAATTGGAGTCAAAAGTTCCTGAGGTGACTGGAAAATTCAAAGACAAAGTATTCGAGGCAACGTAAGCATTTCCTTGCGAGTCAATTATGATTTCTCCTCGATACCGATCTCCGTAGTTGTCTTTATGTTCCACCATATCGTGGCCATCTTCTTGGGAACCGCCAAAATAAGTAGAGCCGACCAGTTGGCTGCCTGCTGTATTAAGTTTCGTTACAAAAATATCAAAATCTCCCCCGAAATTGGATTGTATGGCATTTGAAGTAGTTGGAAAATCGCCGGAGCTGGTAGAGCCATAAAGGTACAGTTGCCCTAAATCATCCGTTATCATACTATGTGGAAAATCATTTCCGCTTCCGCCTAAATAAGTCGCGTAAAGTAGTTGACTTCCGTCAGACGAATATTTACTGATGCAAATGTCACTTTCCCCGCCACCATAATTGGTCTGAAATGCTCCAAGGCTACTGGGGTAGCCTGTTCCAAAAGAAATACCACCAGTATAAATATTACCCGCATTATCGAAGGCAGCGGTATGCCCGAAATTAAGGTTTGTATTCGATCCCGATAAAGTGGCCGCAATCACAACCGGATCAATTATCAATGGAACTGCGTAGTCATAACTGTCCAGAATTTCAAAGGATAAAATATTACCTTCCAGTTTATATTGACAATTAATCATTCTTTTTTTACCATCAATTACCTGCCAGGCTATAGGTTTGAGCTCATGTATAGTTTCAACAGAAGTACCTATAACCAAATGCCCCTGTCTGATTTCTAAGGATGTAGTCCCCTCGTAAAATAATTTTATTTGGTCAGGATCTCCACCAGGCCTGATGATAAAATCGTATTTGAAATTATTACCATCACTATAAGATTCTAAATTGATGTATTTGTAAAGGTTTTCATGCCTGATTTTTTGAAAGGCTTTTGCTTCAGAAATCCAATTACTTTCGTCCTTTCCCAAAAAGTAACTATATCGGGTAGGCAGTTCTTCCAGCTCTTTAATGGAAGTCTTATTTGATGCTCCTACAAAATGAACTTTAAAGGCATGTCCATCGATAGGATGGTTTTCTCTGTTATGGTAAAAAGTATCATGGAGGCTGGTAACTTGTTTCGAGTCGTGAAAAATATAGGTCAGTGCGTGGTTTTCCAAAAATAAGGTATTTAGCCCTCCAAGAGAAGCTTTGTATAAGGCAGGAGCGGTCCACTGCCCTTTATTTTCAACAAATTGAAGTTGATCCCCAGGGTTCTTTTCTACTGGTAAGTGTATATGCTGAGCACACAGGTTGATATTCAATAATAGGAAGAATATTGTAGTCGTGTAGCTATAGAGGGATTTTCTCATTTAGCGGGATTTAGTAACAACGAAAAGTAGCCTAAATTGCTTTTTGTATAGTACTTGTTGGGGCGTTATGGTACTCTTAATCAATAAATTAGCCAAGTAGTTATATTGTTGGCTATTTTAGCGGAATAGGTTAATGGAGCATACAAAAAGAGGTGCTTTACTTTTGGAAATGAATGGGATTAGTTTGGAATATTAAGCAAGAGACCACCGTGAAATCAGAGGTTTATTTCTGTCATATAATTTCAGTAGCTTGGTTGCAGGCCAATATCTGTTAAAGTTGTGAAATAAATGAGACCTGCCTAAGTAGCAACAGGAGTGGAGATCATCACAAGAGTAAGCACCAGGATAAGTTAAAAGAGATTATTATTATATTTGAGAACTTATCAGATGTCAAAATGAAGAAGGAAGCACATAAAGGTAGAAAAGCTCGAAGTAGTAACTAATTAATGCTTTTAATACAAGAATCAATAAAAGAGAGAGACTAACCACAAAATAGCTATGACCAACATCAAAAAAATCCTTTTATTTCTGTATCTATTTTCACCTGTTTTTGGCATCAGCCAGTGTTTTGCCCCCTTCATCCCAATGGATTGCTATAGTGCAGGAGACCTAGATATTCTCGCTGCCAATCAGCAAGTAGTAGCAAGGCAGATCTCCCAATGGGGTTGGGACAGCTACAACCCAAAAAGAGAAGAACCTAAAAATACCATTCTTCAAGACACCAATTATGTAAGGGCATTGGATTCTATGTTTTCCGTTGTGAAAGAATTTCTTGTTGATCAGATAGGGGAGGAGGCCTTTTGTAAGCGCGCAAAATATAATTGGCTAAACCTATCTTATACCAATTATAAAAAAGAAATGATCAGTGGTGAATTCCGTTTTCAGGTTTTCTATGATTCCATCGTTTGTTGGACAGGTGGATCGGTAACCGTACGTTTTTCATTTAAGGAAACGGAAAAGGGGAAATACGAAATGAAGTATCCCAGACCTTTGCCATCATCCATTTTAGAGGGGAGACGACCGAAGCTTGCCACCGCTGATGTGGTAAGTAAAGCGATGGAGATGGGACTAATTGATGGAACAGAAAATATTAAAATAGAAAGGGGAGGGGAATGGAATATGGAGTCTCTTTTAACGATTTATGATTTCTTTGCTTATCAAAGGAAAATCTATTTTGACAATCAAACGGGGGAATTGCTGAGGGATACTTTGATCGATGTTTTCAAGGCTCACAGGAGAAAGTCTTTTGTAGATTATTTAGAAGAGGCAGAGAAAGTGGTGGATGCAACTTGCGTTAAAACCGAAGAATTCAAAGACGCCGATAATCACCATACTTATACCAACTACTTTTTCAAAACGCACCATGTGATGAAAGGAGGTAAGATGAATCCTTCCTTTGTGATTACTTCATTTGGTGGCGCCAGTCAACTACAAACAACTCATGGTGGTAATAACATGCCGGCTCCTGGAACTAGAAGTCTGTTGTTCTTAAAATCTGAAAACCCAGAATTAACCAAGGTAGTCGCCAATTCGGTAGACAGGAATGCTTATGGTGCTTGGTCGATAACGACAAGGCCGAATACACAAGTCATTGGAACTAGAGCAAATTTGTACACAGACGTTTTTTCCACGATAACAAAATCGGCGAATTCGAAAATCATAACTTACGAAACGGCTAATCAAACGGATCAGGAGACAAAGGATTGGTTGAACGAAAACGGAAGGGCTGGCCTGTCGGACAAAGAAGGTTCCTTAATCGGTTTCAACCATCTTTCCTGGAGTGAAGACAACAAGGATTTATCAACAGATATTTTTATGATCGGCACCAAAGATTATTCCTATCTGCTTTGTCATGAGTTCTTAATAAACTACGATACGAATTTTGTAAGTCCATTTGCTGCCAAAGCCGGTGTAGTATCCGCAAGTCGATTTTATAGCTTTAATTCAGGAATACCTACGGCGAAATTAAGTGAAAATTATAACATTAAAATTACGGATGTCTCTCACAATCAAATTCTTGTAAAGATTAAAGCGAAAAACAAAAAAGACTTGATGCAGATCTCTCCAGCTAGAACACCTGGCGGTTCAATTAATTTATACCATCATGTTTTAGCGGAACTTATTTTTACCTTGAAAAAAGAACCTTCATCTGGCACCTTCCAACTTAGCCTGGAAAACAAACCTTTTCAAAAAACAGGTCGCTATTACGATCCCATCAAAAAGAAGAAAAAGAAATATGCTTTCCAGCGCATTCTAAAACCAACCGTAAAAAGGGATATGGATTCAGGAAACCCAATCATAGAAAAAGTATGGCCACTGTCTTATACCATCGGAGATACGATCAATATTGTGGGGCAATGCCTGGAGGCCTACCAGAATCAGATTCACTTGACTTGTGGGGTTACGGAGCGGGGAATTGTGTTTGAACGTCACTGTTTGGTGCCACGTAAGTACGTTGTTTTTGCAGGGGAGAAGTTGCTGCGGTTTGTGGTTCCGGAAGTACTTGGTTTTCGACAGGATGATTTAAAGGGGATGCGGCCGATTGATGGGACGGTGAAGGTGAAGAATGTGCAGAGTGGGGAGGAGTTGGCGTTTTTTGAGAAGGAGTAGAAGAGTTACTTATCGTATAATAGAGGTATTGCACGTTGTCCTTTTTTTGTTAAAAAGAATAATAATCTCGGTGTTGTTGATGAAAAGGAGTACCTTCTCAAAATAAAAGAATTAAAAGATGGTTGAATTAATAGCCATAAATTTTAATCATCAAAATTCCAACAATGAAAAAGGCAATATTTTTCACAGCAAAAACGACAGTAAGCATTTTAAGTCTTCTTTTTTTAGTCTCTTGTTTGGTTATTAGTGGCTGCTCAAAGGATGAAGATATGGAGGCCATTGAAGACTCTTGTCACGAAGACGGAGTTCAAGAAATATTTACAGTGGTGGAACAGATGCCTCGATTCCCCGGCTGTGAAGATATGGGGTTGTCAAATGATGAACTTTATGATTGCGCTTCTGATAAAATGTTGGAATTCGTATACGATAATTTAGAATATCCAATAGAAGCATTTATTAACGACATTGAAGGGACTGTTGTCATTCGGTTTTCTGTAGACACAGATGGTAGCGTTTGTAATCCTAAAACCCTTAAAACATTGGACTATGGAACAGCGGAAGAAGCGATTAGAGTCATTAGGTTGATGCCGGATTTTATTCCCGGAAGGCAAAGAGGAGAACCGGTTAAAGTGTATCGTAATCTGCCCGTTAGGTTTGAGAAATGATAAAGGTTGTGATGGAGGCTAAGCGTTTTCTATCTCTGAAAATTCTTTCCTATAGCAAAACCGAATGAAAAATTGTAGGTGTCTTTACCATCTGATTTTTGTCCTTCAAAATCATGAAAATAGCTTATTCTTGGCGAAATATGCAATGATCCAGCATCAGGAAGGTAGACATCGATCGAAACAGTAGTAAGAAGTGTAGTAACCAGAGATCTACCTGCGCCAAGACCAATCCCTAAATCTATTCGTCTATTATTTGATTTAGACTGGTGTAGATTATAATAGAATGTACCATGCATTTCTTGTAATAAGAGATCCGCACTTTCGTTAAACTCCGAACCATACCCTTTTAGGCCCAGTCGATAATCCAATCCAAAACCAACAGTTTTAAGACTGTCCATTTGCTTCCACCGACACTCAAGAAATCCACCGACACCATTCTTGTTGTCTTCATCTTCTCTAAAGGCTAAATTACCACTGTTTTGCCAAAATCCTCCTCCTATTATACTGTTGCAGGATGAAGATGAGATCAACAATAATAGGATAAAGGGTATGAAAAGAGCTTTTATAAATTTCATTTTTTTATTTTAAAGCTTCAGTGAAACACTTTAATTAAAGTTAGTTATTATTACACATTTCGAACTAACTTGTATAATAGAATTAGTAAACGTAGAAAACTAACTTAACAAAACGAAAAGTAAGGTTGAAAGACTTTTCATTTTATAGTAGAATTAATTTGTACAGTTACTTATAATAAAAAAGTTTTCTGTTTAAAACAAATGTTAAATTGTAATTATGTTTTGGAATAAAAGTAAGATCTATACTAGCATGAATTTCTTAAAAACTTTAATATTAACAGAATAAAGTCTAATATTGTAATATGAATAAATTACATTTTAATTTTCTTTTATTTACGTTTATTTTTTGTCCATTTTTACTTTTAGCACACGGAGTGAGTCCGGGAGATCAACAAGTTTTGACTGATGGAGGATTATCGGCGTACATATTAATAGGGGCTAAACATATGCTGACCGGATATGACCATCTACTTTTTTTAGCAGGAGTAATCTTTTTTTTGAATGACTTCAAGGATATTGTACGCTTTATTACAGTATTTACTATTGGTCATAGTATTACATTGATTGGTGCAACCTATTTAGGGATCAAGGCGGATGAGCATTTAATAGATGCCGTTATCGCATTAAGTGTATTATACAAAGGTTTTGAAAATTTGGGAGGCTTTGAAAAAATACTTCATAGAAAATCTCCAAATTTACTATTTATGGTTTTTATTTTTGGGATCATTCATGGATGTGGCTTATCAACTCGGCTGCAATCTTTTGAGATAGGGACGGATCAGATTTTATTAAAAATCGTCAGTTTTAATATTGGAGTAGAGCTTGGCCAGGTAGTAGCATTGATTCCAATTGTATTTATTATTTCAAAATGGAAGCTTTTGAAAAGTTACAAAGTATTCTACAGTGTTACAAATTGGTTTTTGATTGCAGCTGGAGTTTTTCTTTTTATTTTTCAGATATATGGTTATATGAGTAGCCATTAAAGATTTAGCATGACAATGATCTAGGTCAAGAAGGGTATGAGGTACATCACGATTCCTTATTAAAGTATAATTCCATGAGCTAGATTCTATTACTCAAATAAAATTTAAATCTATATTCTCGAATTATGGATTTCCAAAAAAGGAGATGATAGGGGGAATGGGAATAACAATAAAGCCGCAAAACGATACGCTGCAAAATATTTGATTAAAACTAAAGTAAAAGAAGTAATAATTTATAAAAAGAAGCATAGCGCCTCGAGAACAATAAAAGAGCGTTTTTACTTGTAGCTATGTTGTTTTTAAATCGTGAATAATCGAAGAAGTTCTTTGGGAAAATAGAAAATCAGAAGAGTCTGTATTCTTGGTAGTGTTGAAGTGGCCGGGAGGCCACGGGCTGGTTCGGTTAAATGCTGGAGC
>CAZDTI010000372.1:0-8550 GCA_964508085.1 uncultured Saprospiraceae bacterium
TTCGGAGCTGTAGTTCCTCGACTCGCTTCGCTCGCTCGGAATGACGATGACAATGACAGGCCTGGCTCGCCTTTCTGAATTCTCGCCAAGGCTTTACGCTCATAAGGTCGCTCGCTCAGAATGCCAATGCCAATGCCAATGATAAGCCTGACTTGTCATTCCGAGCGAGTATAGCGAGTCGAGGAATGCCCTTTTTAACGTACCAATCATACAAACTTTTTTAATTCTAATTAGCTTCCAACAACAATATTACAAACTACAGCTAAACCACCAAATCTTATCATCATGAAAAAAAAGCTACCCATGCTGCTCTTATTAGCAACGCTGATAATAGCTGCCTGTAACCCTAAAACAGTGAAGGACCTTGAATCTCCTCGTACACCAAGTACAACAGTACCACCACCGCCTCCTCCCCCTCCGCCATTACCTAAAGATCCGGTCGCAGAGAATACGGATATCCTAATCCCTACGGAGAAATCTGTTCGACAAGGCCTTTTGTCAAATGGAATGCGCTACTTCATTCGCAAAAACATGAAACCAGAAAACCGTGCAGAGCTGCGACTCGCACTTAACGCAGGTGCCATGCAGGAAGATGAAGACCAGCGTGGTCTTGCCCATTTCGTTGAGCACATGGCATTCAATGGATCAACAAATTTTAAGAAATCAGAACTTGTTGATTATTTGGAAACGGTTGGGACTCGTTTTGGTCCTGACCTTAATGCTTACACCAGTTTTGATGAAACAGTGTACATGCTCCAAGTTCGTACGGATGAAAAAGAATTATTAGACAAAGGCTTGCTCGTTATTGAAGATTGGGCTGCTGGTGTTGCTTTTGACAATGAAGAAATTGATAAAGAACGAGGTGTGGTAGAATCTGAGTGGCGTTCAGGTCTGAGTGCACAGGAACGATTATTCAACACTTGGTTTCCTGTTATGTACCAAGGTTCTCGATATGCGGAGCGTTTGCCTATTGGAAAAATGGACGTGATCAAAAATGCAAACTATGAAACCGTAAAACGATTTTACAGAGATTGGTACCGCCCGGATTTAATGGCGATAGTTGTGGTGGGAGATTTTGATTTGGATGCCATGGAAGCAGACATCAAGAAACGTTTTTCTAAATTCGACAATCCTCCTACAAAACGAACTAAGGAAGCTGCCGTGGTACCAAATCATAAAGAAACGCTGATTTCTATTTGCTCGGATGAAGAAGCACCTTTTAGTAATGTACAATTGGTGTACAAACACCCACATAAAAAAACGAAGACGATGAAGGACTATCGTCAGAATATTGTTCAACGTTTGTACAATGGAATGTTGAGTGCTCGTTTGGACGAACTCTCTTCCTCTGCTGACCCTCCTTTCAGCTTTGCTTATACAGGCTACAGTCGTGATGTTGGGAATACGGATACTTATTCTTCCTACGCTGCTACTCCAGAAGGAGGAACCATGCGCGGATTGGAAGTTATTTTAGAAGAAAATGAACGCGTGCTTCGTCACGGATTTACAAATTCAGAATTAGAGCGACAAAAAGCCAATCTTTTAAATCGAATGGAAAAGGCATTTGCAGAGAAAAACAAAACGGACTCTGGTCGTTTGTCTATGCGTTATGTTTATCACTTCTTGAAGGACAATCCTATTCCAGACATCGAAGATGAAGTTGGTTTTTACAAGGAATTATTACCAACGATCATGGTCAAAGAGGTGAATGCACTGGCAAAAGACTGGATTACGGATGAGAACAGAGTGGTCGTATTAAGTGGACCTAAGAAAGCGGAAAGCCCGATGCCTACTGAAGCAGATGTCCGAAATATGTTGGAATCTATTAAGTCTAAGGAGATTGATGCGTATGTAGATGATTCTAATGACGCTCCTTTGATGGCGACCATTCCTACTCCCGTGAATATCATGGAGGAGAAAACTTTTGAAGGCGTAAATGTAACTGAGTTGTTATTAGCCAATGGTGTAAAAGTCATTTTAAAGCCTACTGATTTTAAAAACGATGAGATTTTGCTATCTGCTTATTCTCCTGGAGGAACTTCTCTGGCTTCTGATGCAGACTATTTCTCTGCATCTTCTGCCGCCAGAATTATTGACGAGTCGGGTATTGGAGAATTTACACTGACACAATTGGAGAAAAAATTAGCTGGAAAAACGGTTAGTATATCTCCTTACATTGGCGAGATGTATGAAGGAATGAACGGCGCCGCTTCTCCTAAAGACTTGGAAACAATGCTGCAATTGGTGTACTTGTATTTCCATGAGCCCCGAAAAGATGCAGACGCTTTACAGTCTTATGTAACGAAGCAAAAGGCCGTTTACAAAAACCTTCTGTCTCAACCAGACTACTTCTTTTACGATAAGGTTGCTAAAGTTCAATATGGCAATCATCCTCGTCGTGGGTTCCCTACTGCAGAGAATTTGGAAAGTATTGACTTGGAAACAATGTACAACTTCTACAAAGATCGTTTTGCAGATGCTTCTGATTTCACTTTTACTTTCGTAGGAAATTTTGATGTCAAAGAAATGAAACCAATGCTCGCTACTTACTTGGGTAATCTTCCTTCTAAGCGACGAGTAGACAATTGGAAAGATATTGGAGCGAATTACAAAAAAGGAAAAATCGAAGATACTTTTAATCGAGGTGAAGCGCCTAAGTCGCAAATCAACATGATGTACCACGGTGATTTTGAATATACGCCGCAGAATAAATACGACTTTGAATCTATGATTCAGGTGCTTCGAATTAAAATGCGAGAGTCGATGCGGGAAGAACTCGGTGGTGTTTATGGTGTTCGAGTACGAGGTAATACCAGTAAGTATCCTTCTTCAAAATACAGCATCACTATCTCCTTTAATGCGGATCCTCCAATGGTAGACAAACTCATAGAAGCAGCTATGAAAGACATTCAAAACGCTAGGACAAATGGTGCCGCAGATAAGGATTTAACGAAGGTGAAAGAAACGCAAAGACAGGGAAGGATTAAAGACTTGAAAGAAAATCGTTTCTGGAGCAGAAGCTTGCAAAGGGTTTATAAAAACGATGGTGATCCTGCTACTATTTCTTTGGAAGAAATGGAGAAATATATTGAGGGACTTGATTCTGATGCGATTAAGAATGCGGCTGGTAGTTATTTTGATGAGGCGAATTTCATTAAAATTATTATGATGCCGGAGACGCCTAGCGAGGGGTAAGGGGTTTCCAATTTTTCGATATTTTTAAAAATAAAACCTCCTGTGTTTTGATTTTGTGAGAACAATCAAAAATACACAGGAGGTTTTTTTCATTCAGATTATTACGTGTGCATCCTTATTATGGGATGCCCCCTATTTCGTTTAAGAATAATATTTTGTGCCGAAAGATAATTGCGTTTTTCAGCTTACAATTTCTACTATTATTTCTTTACAATTTTTTGAACAAAATTTCCTTCATTAGATTTGAAACGTAAGTAGTAAATACCCGTAGGGAGATGAGCCAAATCAATAGTAGATTTTAATTCTTTCAATTCATTCATTAACTCTCCTTTGGTATTAAACAACTGGATGCTACCATTTGTAAACATTTCTGGGAACGTAATATTAATTTGATCAGAGAATGGATTTGGAAATATCGAGACTTCAGCTATTTGATCATCAACGGAATTTCTTCTTCCACCGTTCTCTTTTTTCTCCTCGTCTCCTGTTCCTCCGCCAACAAGCATTGCAGGGTTTGCAGAACAATTAACATCTCCCATTTTAATTCCAATAAAATCGTTTCCAGCGCTTGAAGTCATAATATTAATAAGCGTAATAACTTCAGGAAAATTTGGAGACCATCCATTCATTAATGGATCTAGGAATTCAAAATCTTCAGGGATAAATCTCCATGAAGGGGTTCCATTCGGAAATTCCGTTATACCTTCTATTATGGCCCCATTAATAAAAGCAAGATCTAAAGCAGTGATGTTACCATCACTATTTACATCCGCAGCAATTAACTGATAAGGAGATTCAAGCAATACCAGCCCTTGAATGTGAGCCTCGATTAAAGCTATGTCTTCAGCATCAACACCATTATTAATAGGAGCGTCTTTTGTAGGAGTAATGATTAAGTTTTGCCCTGGAGTCAGGTTAGTACAGCAATAATTTCCGTCATCTTCAGTTGTAACACCACATGGAAAAACATCAACTAGAGCAACTCCATCTCCACATTCTGTACGAATATTTCCACAGACAGAGAGCTCATCTCCACCACAAGTCAAATCAAATACAATTTCCTCCGGACACGCTCCATTATTGTAAGTAAAGGTAACCGTAAGTGTTTCTCCAATGTGATTAAACAGTTGGTTGTTTTCATCTGTAAGGCAATTGCTAACAAGCCCTGTAATATCTCCTCCGGTTGAAGTCCACGTAATATTGCTGAGGTCTACGGCATCTCCAAGTATTTCTTCATTAATGCATACCATATTAGGACAGCCATCTCCATTAAAATCAAATGGTTGAATGAAATAAGTATCAAGGCAATCTACCCCATCCGTACAGTTCGGCATAATAAAAGTTTCGCTACCCTCACATTGACCATTGTTGTATGTGAAAGTGACAACAATTGTTTGTCCTGAAAAATTTACTAAACCTTGATTATTATCCGTTATACAAGGGCCCATAGCATTTTGATCGTCAGCTACATTTGTAATTACAACCCCATTAGCGGTCCATTCTATATTTTCAACATTAAAAGGACTACCTATTTCTTGAAATTCTGACATATCATTAACAACCCTAAGACATAGCATTTCAGGACAAGTATCCTCATCCCATTCAAAAGCTTCGATTCCGAAATTCAGACCACAGCAATCGGTTACGCAGATTGTTCTTTCCTCTCCCATTGGAAAATCAACACCACCTACGACCCTAGCGTAGCTTACAAGAAAGGCACTTGAATAAGGGAATGTAAATTGAAGTGGTAATTGTCCTTGACCACTAAACGCATACAATTCTTGAAGTACCACATTTGGATTACAGGCATCAACAACAGTAATACGAATGTCCGTTTGAAACGGGAAAAATGCTGTGAAATTTAATTCACACTGATCGACGGTGACATCAAATACAAGTTCAGTAACTGGATCTAAATTGGGGTTGTCGCAAACTGCTCCACACGGATTGTCCTGAGACCAAATATTTGTTGTGGTTCCACATAACAATAATATTGAGAACAGCATAAGAAAATACTTTTTCATAATTTTACATTTTTGATTAAATAATTAAAACATCTTTTTTTTGGAAGAGCCATTGATTAGACGAGTAGTGATCTAAGTCGCCTTATAAAATCTTTCTTTCAAATAATCTAAGTCCTCTTCCAAATCAACATAAACAAAAGAGGTGCAATTTAAATTGACGAAATAAGGGGATAGAAAAATCCTTTTATTACATTGACAATCTAAACTTAGAAAAAGCTATAGCCCTAGATAAGGAATCGAAACAAAATATGAGTGAGCGTGTATCTTATTTGTATAACCGTGTAGCTACAGGGAGGGAAATTTTATTACGATTATTATGACACCGGAGACGCCTAGTGAGGGGTAAGGACGTTTTGATAATATATTTTAAATATAAAAAACCTCCTGTGTTTTGACTTTGTGAGAACAATCAAAAAACACAAGAGGTTTTCTTTAACAAACGAACACATGTGCATTCTACTATAGCATGACTTTTATTTCGTTTTAAAATTTTGTTATGTGGGGAAATACAGTGATTAGTTACTGAACTAAAAACCTATGAATCCGTGGTTCATTATTCGTATTCACTTTCAAGTAATAAACTCCTGCATTAAATTCTTTGGGAATTGTAATTTCAGAGCGATCTGGATTTATTTCCAACAATACAATTCCATTCATATTGAATATTTCCAGATTTCGCGCATCTAAGAGATTAAGATTAGAGAGTTGGATAGAAGACCCTCTAAGAACTGGATTGGGATAAATTAAATTTATCACTTTCGATTCCTTCTTATTTTTCGATTCTCCGGATGAGTTACTTCTAGCCCCCCCAGAGTGCGATAAACAATCTCTTCTAGGATCTATCTCTGGCCAGCTAATGGGTTCGCAATGTTGATAATCATAAATTCCATCATTGTTATTATCACAATCATCGGTTATATTAACGCAATATTGGTTTTGTACTACATCATTTTCTTCTATTTTAAAGATATACTTCTCATCATACACTGTATATGGTTGGTCTAAATCCAATGGTTGTACACCTCCTGTAATTTCTAATGTTAAATTAAAAAATTCATGAGTAACTCCTTCTTTATCTGTCCAACAACGAAACTTGAGATCAGAACTTACTGTAATTGGATCAGCATCTAATGAGCTCGATGCAATATCAAAACATTCAACAGTAATACAATTGGGACAAAGCGAGGATTGATTTCCTGTGATGGTCGCACAATAAGTACCAGGGGTTAAATTTGAAGCAATAGTTCCAGTCGTAATTGGACTAGTATTCCATTCTACACTAAAATTACATCCTGCCATTTCAGCGTTAATATCAAGATTGATATATCCATTCGGATTATCACTACATTCATTATCAGGCTGTATTTCAATAACAGATATTACAAACATGTCTTCACACGACTCTCCTTCGATAATGAAACAATGTGAAAAGGAGCATCCATCAGCATCTGTGATGAATAGGCACACTTCAGTCCCAAGTGGTTGATTATTTAAGCTTATAATTTGTTCAGAACTTATTATAGGCCAACCAAATCCATCTGGGTCTAAAGAAACAGAAATAGGAAATTGAGAAGTTGATCCAAAATTAATGGAAATATCAACTGTCCCATTTTGGGGTGGTGAAAAATTTATATCAATTGGATCACTAAAGCATTGACATTCAAGTGTAAAACAATTTTGGATTTCACCTCCACAATCATCTGAAATCGTTACGCAGTATGTTCCAGGTGAGAGGTTTTCAATTGAAGAAGATTCTGACCCATTGCTCCACAAATAATTTAAAGTGCCAAATGTATTTGGGTCTATAGCAATAGATCCATTTGCACAAGAAGAACTTTTAGTTGGATGTGAAATATCTGTAATGACATCGTCAAATGATAAACCGATAATTGTTCCTCCGCTTACGACAGGACCAAGGTCTGGATGATATGCTAAGAATTTACGCATCCGTGCTCCTTGCCCACTTGAAAAATGATCTCTGCATGATGACGTATAATTCATAATATTCTTAGTTATTGATTCTGGTAAATCAGCAAGCGCCGGGGCAGTATATTGACATTCATCTAAATCGAAATTGAACAATGGTAAACTAGGGATTGGTTGAGCCTGAACAGCTAGGTCCGTATCATTGACACAATCTTCACAGTTTTCACCACTCATATTAGTTGTACAAAAAGCAGTATTACTTCCATCTTCGAAAGTATGAAACAAACCTAAACAATGACCTATTTCATGAGCAAGTGTTGTTCCCATTTGATACTCAACCCACAAATACGTGCTAGGAAGACCTCCAGCTTCCCCGTTGTAATAAGCATCATTATTCCCCTCTTCCAATAATATGTTGACAAAATCAGGTTCGTTATCTATATGTTCTGTGTAATAATCCGGAAATACACAAAAGAAAATATTATGAGGATTGAAATAAGTATTAAGATCGACAATAGCAAGGTTTATACTCTCCTCTGTATTTAGCAATGGATCTGCATGAAATTTTAGTTTTACTACATAAGGGCCAAAAGCAGGCCCACCAGTATAGCCAAGTATATCACATTCCTGACTATATATGCTACTGCAAATAGTACTTATAAGAAGAAGAAATAATAATTTTAATTTCATAATTATATTTTTTTAGTTAAAACATAGCAATCTCTCCCCCTCAATTCGAATCTTTATTCAAAAGAGAAAATCGCTATCCATATTAGTAAATACAAAAAAACACAGCCCAAGGAAGATGGAAAGTATTTTCGTGTTTTGGAATGTTTTCGTGTCTCGTAAAACTAAACTTAGAAAACACTATCTACCCAAACATCAAATTAAAACAAAAAAAAAGTAAGCGTGTATCGTTATTGTATAACCGTGTAGCTACAGGAAGGGAAATTAAAAACTTCATTAACATCAAGAGTGATCATCTCTATTATTCATCAATTGCGCAAACATACTTTTCCGCCTAGCGGCAATATCCAGTTGAGTCCCATCTATTAATAACAAGGAACCAGTACGTCCTTTCTCAAATTGTTTTACCTTTTTAAGATTAACAATGAAAGATTTATGAATACGAAAGAAGTGATTGTTTGACAGCAAGTTTTCATAATGACTCATAGGAAAAGAGGCGAGCCGGGAGATTTGGTCTTCTAAATGAAAAAGAACATAATTTCCTTGTGCTTCTAAATAGAGGATTTCATCAAAATCAAAAACGTTATAGTGGTTGCTACCTGATATTACAATTTGGTCAATTGGAGTCTTTCTATCCGAAATTGCATTATTTAGGAATTGAATTTGTTCATTTACTAGAGGAGAAGATTTTCTTACCTTTTCAATGGCCTGACGAAGT
>CAZDTI010000373.1:0-3367 GCA_964508085.1 uncultured Saprospiraceae bacterium
CTTTGGTCCGTGTAGGTGTTGATGTTATTTGCCTCGACACGGCGCACGGTCATTCCCGAGGTGTTTTGGATGCTGTTCGTTTGGTAAAGGATCAATATCCAACGTTACAGGTGATTGGTGGCAATGTAGCAACAGGGGAAGGAGCTAAAGCATTGGTCGATGCCGGCGTAGATGGCGTAAAAGTAGGTGTGGGACCAGGGAGTATTTGTACAACCAGAATCGTTGCTGGAGTTGGCGTTCCTCAGCTGACTGCAATTTATAGTGCTTATCAAGGAATTAAAAATACGGGAGTACCAATTGTTGGCGATGGTGGTATTCGATTTACTGGAGATATTCCTAAGGCTATTGCAGCCGGAGCCAATACGATTATGGCTGGAGGTTTATTTGCGGGGGTGGAAGAAGCGCCTGGCGAAACGATCATTTATCAGGGGCGAAAATTCAAAGTCTATCGTGGAATGGGATCATTGGGCGCGATGGAGCTAGGGTCTAAGGACAGGTACTTTCAGGATGTAGAGGATGACATTAAAAAATTGGTACCTGAAGGAATTGAGGGTAGAGTTGCCTTCAAAGGCTCTGTAGCAGAAGTCATGGTTCAATATATTGGAGGGCTAAGAGCTAGTATGGGCTATTGTGGTGCTTCTACCGTAAAAGAACTTCATCATGCTAAATTTGTAAAAATCACTTCAGCTGGGATCACAGAAAGCCATCCTCATAACATTACTATTACTAAAGAATCGCCAAATTATAGTCGAAGCTAATTAAACTATCTTCTAATTGTAAAACATAAAAAGGGTCCATGAAATATTTCATGGACCCTTTTTATTTGATCCCTCATTTCACGTTGAAAAACAACCAAATCGCCGTGCTTTTTTTTTGTAAAAAAATAACTATGAATAATCAGTGACTTTTTTTTAACTTAGCGTGTCTAAAGAGAGTAGAACATTATGTATAGCTACTGTTTTTAGAAAACATACGACCTTCCAAACTTACCGATTTACTTATTTCTTGAGCGGAAGTTGGAAAAAGAAAACGCTAGCCCTTTTGTATCTTAACAAGATACAAAACTGCAAAGCTACTTCAGAAACCTGAATTTGATCCTATGCTCTTTCAGGTCAATGAATTTAAAACAGACATGCTTTCACAATATCCCACAGTTCAAGAATAATCGGTTATTCCTTTCCGATTTGCAATAAATGGCTTTTATATATGCTTCACTATCTTTTAGTGTGCTTTATACTTATTTCTAATCAATAAAATCAGCAGTTAAATGAAAAATTTCTTACTCCCCTTTTTATTCATACTCCTTTTCGGATGGATATGGGGCGGCGCCATGATGTATACAGGCGGTTGTTGCGGCATAACAGGGCTCTCTATCAGTGATGGGGCCACCAGCGTTGCCGCTAACACAAGCAGCAATTTTTACTTCGGTCAATCTGGACATCAAGCAATGGCACTTGCTTCCGTTGATGGCGACCTTAAAAAAGCAGCTACTTATCTCATTGATCACCCTGACAGGCAGCTTACCATTGAAGGACGCTATTCCAATGACGAAAGTAATACGAGTTCTTTTGGGAACTTAGGTTTAGGGCGTGCGAATAATATTATGAGCAAATTAAGAGAATATGGTGTTCCTGCTGCTCAATTGGCTGTAGGTGCAAAGGCGATGGATGGATTAAGTTTTACGAATAACAAAACATATGAAGGCATTGGATGGTCTTTTAGTGAATTGATTCGTGGAATTTCTTTTAACGATGCAGTTAATAATTTCAAGGAGACTTCTAATGATGATTTCCAGTTTGCTCAGTCAAGTGTTGATTATAGCACTCCTATTTCTCCAAACTTAACAACTACTATTGGAAAGACGGCGGAATATCTAAAAAAGAATGGCAATCGTTCTATGTTGATTACGGGTTACTATATGGATGGCGAAACCAACAACAGTATACTTCCTGATTTAGGGCAAGCCAGAGCAAACGCTATTAAAAAAGCATTCACGGATTTAGGGGTACCTGGAAACCAAATCAATATTGCTGGAGAAAAAAGAACACTCGACTTTAGTAGTGGTATCTCTACCGCAGCCACTTATAGCTTCGCAGACATGGCTGCCAGTGGTGATAAATTAGCAGAAGTAGAAGCTCGACTAAGAGCAAAACCTTTGGTTCTTTATTTCCAAACAGGTAAAAATGAATTAAATCTCTCTGCTGACCAACGCCAATACATGGCTGACCTTATGTACTATCTAGACAATAAGCAAGGTTCTTCAGTTACTTCTACTGGACATACCGACAACGTGGGTAACGTAGCTGCCAACACCAGATTATCTCGTAAGAGAGCTGAGTTTGCAAGAGATTACCTGACTAGAAATAACATTAATGGTGCTCAGATCAAAGTAGATGGAAAAGGCCCTAGCCAACCAACTACGTCTAATGCTACTTCAGAAGGAAGAGCAAAGAATAGACGGGTAGAGTTAACCATCAATTAAACAACAATCTCTTGTTTAGCGAAAGCACTGAGCTTTCGCTAAACGTCTTTAACCAATATCTAACAAAACATTACTAAAATAAAAACTAGACAATTATGATGTGTTCATTTCCTTGGCTCTTCCCCACAGTGGCCGCAATACTCGGTGGTATAATCGGGTGGCTCCTTAGATGGTTCTTCAGAAAAGATAGAATCGAAGAGCTGAATAACAACCTTCGTGTAAGAAATAACGAATACGCGAGTCTTCAAACAGAATTTAACAGCAATGTCAGCAATTACAACTCCCTCTATAGCCAGTACAATGAAATGGATGGTGAATTGAACAGCTGGAGAAGCAAATACAACGAATTAAATACTGCTTACGAAAAGCACGTAGCCCACTGTTCTGCGGAAGCCGCAAACTATAAAACAGAAATTAGTAACTGGAATACGAAATATGGAGACTTGGAAATCAAACTAGGTGACTGGTCTTCCCGTTATAGCAAATTAGAAACGGCTTACAATGCGATGAGTACAGAATATGATGGGTACAAAACTGAGTGGTCTTCTAAATACAGCAAAATGGAGAAGAACTACGGTTCAATGGAGAAAAACTACAATACATTGGATGGTGAATACAAAGCATACAAATCAGAATGGTCGACTAAATACAGTAAATTAGAAGGAACTTACGACTTTGAAAAAACAGAGTGGGAGACAAGATACAATTCCTTAGATTCCAAGTACAATAACCTCCAATTAGAATGGTCTACTAAGTACAACGACTTGGAAGCTAATCACAATGATCTTCAAAGTGAGTATGATGCTTACAAATCTGAGTGGACTACGAAGTACGGTGATTTGGAATTAAACTTCAACAATTACAAAACAGAATGGTCTGGAAAGT
>CAZDTI010000373.1:3467-8377 GCA_964508085.1 uncultured Saprospiraceae bacterium
TCAACAATTACAAAACAGAATGGTCTGGAAAGTACAGTGACTTAGAAGGTCGCTATGGTGATTTAGAATTAAACTTCAACAATTATAAAGGCGAAGCTGAAAAAGCAAATGCTGACTGGGCTTCTCGTTACGGGGACTTGGAGTTAAATTTCAACAATTATAAAGGAGAGTCTGAAAAAGGCAATAGTGACTGGGATAGCAAATACATGCTATTGATGGGACGTTTCAATGATGCTGAAGCAAAACTACAGGAGAAGCCAACAGAAGTAGAGGTCATCAAAGAAATTGAGGTGATTAAAGAAGTAGAAGTGATTAAGAACGTTGAGGTGCCTGTGGAAGTCATCAAAGAAATAGAGATCATCAAGAATGTAGAGGTGCCTGTGGAAGTCATCAAGGAAGTGGAAGTGATCAAAGAGGTAGAAGTGATTAAGAACGTTGAAGTGCCTGTGGAAGTCATCAAAGAAGTAGAAGTGATCAAGGAAGTTCAAGTTCCTGTAGAAATGATCAAATCTATGGAAGTATTGAAGTCTATTGAAAAACCTGTTGAGGTCATTAAGGAGGTCGAAGTGATCAAAGAAATCGAGAAGATCAAAGAAGTACCTGTTGAAGTGGTTAAAGCCATAGAAGTGATCAAAACAGTGGAAAAGAAAGTAGACGTTATTAAGGAGGTAAAGGTTCCGGTCGAAGTGATCAAAGAGGTTGAAGTCGTTAAGGAAGTAGAGGTAGTTAAAGAGGTGAAAGTACCTGTTGAAGTGATCAAGGAAGTAGAAGTGATCAAGGAAGTGGTCAAAACCGTAGAGGTCATCAAGGAAGTTCCAATCGAAATCATCAAGGAAGTAGAAGTTACTAAAGAAATTGACTTCGAAATGCTTCAACAAATGATGATGGGAATGAATACCGTTGAAGTTTCTCGTACCGAAAAAGAAGGTTCTCGTAAAGTAGGTAAGGCCAAAATTGTTAAGAAGGCCGCTACAAAAGCTAAAGCGAAACCTGTTGCTAAAAAAGCCAAAGCAACTGCGAAAAAAGTAGTCGCTAAGCGTAAGAAGAAAGACGACTTGAAAAAGATTGAAGGTATCGGGCCAGCTATCGAAAAACTACTGAACAAAGATGGCATCACGACTTTCGAACAGTTGTCTAAAACTAAATTATCAGTCATCAGAGACATCCTCCAAAAAGCAGGACCTCGTTTCCAAATGCACAAGCCTAAGACTTGGCCTAGACAATCAGGCATGGCAGCAAAAGGACAATGGGACAAGCTTAAAAAATGGCAGGATGAGCTAGATGGTGGAAAATAATAAACTCCTTTAAAAGTGGTTGACAGCTTCTTGCGGTCAATCACTTTTTTTAAGCAGGTGTTCAATTTAATTTAAATAATAACTTGAGTGATATTTAGTCTTATACTTCAGTAATTCCTCCTTAAATAGCTAAGGCTATTCGCGTCGAAATTATCTCGTCTAACACTAAATCTCATCTCAATTTATTGTAAAAACAAATTTGACCACCTGCTTAACTAAATACTTAATATCTAATTCTAACTAACAAAAACAATTCTAATGGAAAAACAAAAGCTAATCAGTAAAGTAGCCAAAGCTGCAAAAATTTCTGAGGCAAAAGCCAAAATAGCTTATGAAACCATCTTCAAAGAAGGACAAGGATGGAGAAAACAAGCATTAAAAACAGTAAAGGTCAAAGACCAGGTTGCTGTTGCCGTAAAGGGGAAACAAACCATTAAAAAGGTAGAACTCAAAAAAGAGGTCGCTGTAAAAACTAACAACAACAAAGAAAAAATCAAAGTAGTTGAAGTTATTAAAGAAGTACCAGTTGAAGTGATCAAGGTAGTAGAAAAAGTGAAGACTGTTAATGTTGTTAAAGAAGTTCCTGTTCAAGTGGTAAAGGAAGTGATCAAAGAAGTTAAAGTGGTCAAAGAAGTACCGGTTGAAGTGATCAAGGAAGTAACATTAATCAGAGAAGTAGAAGTCATTAAAGAAGTGAAAGTTCCTGTAGAAAAGATCAAAGAAGTCATCAAGACTGTTGAAGTGATCAAGGAAGTACCTGTAGAAATCATCAAAGAAGTTGAAGTGGTAAAACAAATTGATTTCAACTCTCTGAAAAAAATGATGGCTAAGATGGGAACTGTTGAGGTTTCTAAGAAAGTAGTGGGTACTACTCGAAGCAGAAAAGAAGGAACTGTTGTTTCCAGAAAAGAAGTAAAAGCTGGACAGGAAACTAAAGTAACGGGTAAAGCGACTAAGATCAAATCTACAAAGACAAAGAGCAAATCAAAGGCTAAAGCAAAACCTGCTGCTAAAAAATCGGCTTCTAAAGCAAAAGCAGTAACTAAAAAGGCCGTGAAGAAAGCAGCTCCTAAGAAAAAAGCTGCGCCTAAAAAAGTGAAGAAAGACGATTTGAAAAAAGTAGAAGGTATCGGACCAGCTATTGAGAAATTACTCTACGCTGCTAAGATCACTACTTGGAAGAAGTTATCTACGACTTCCGCTGCCGCGATCAAAAAGATTTTGGACAAAGCAGGACCGCGTTTCAAAATGCACGATCCTAAGACCTGGCCTAAGCAATCCGGAATGGCTGCTAAAGGAGATTGGGCTAAATTGAAAAAATGGCAAGATGAACTAGACGGAGGTAAATAATTAGCTCTTCTGTTCTTAAATAAAAAACCGTTGTTGGCGAAAGCTGGCGACGGTTTTTTGGTTTTCTAAGAGCATGTTTAAAGATTTAACGAACTGAAAATCAATAGTTTGAGGTTTTGACGACTGATCAACGAAGGAGTTTAGCGAGCTAAGTGACTGAGTTGATCTGAAGTCAACCTGCCCGATCCGGCGATCAGTCGGGCGGGGTTCTCAAAATATTGGTTTTTAGGAAGTTAAAATTTAAACAAGCTCTTAGCTTTCGTAAACCCGCGAGCAGGGAAGGCGCAGCGCAAGGTTTGCGAAAGCGGAGATGCGGCACTACCCTTTTTGCCTGGGAGTCTTCCTTTTTTTGGTGAACGCGAAGTTCGCTAAGCACGCAAAGCCCTCAATGCTAAGCTGTTATGTTTTACGCTTTCAATTTTGGGCACCATTTATTGAACATTTCCTTTTGCCTTTTAGATCTCTTCCTAATTACACCGACCCAATACCCAATACTGGAAAAGCTTTGTGGAAGATAGCCTCTTAGATTAAAGAGAAAAAATTAGACAATAAGCATAATTAAAGTTGCTAAAGGTTAAAAAACAAAGAATTAAATAGCTTCTTATGGTTAGGCCTCAAAACTATCCTATATTTGATTTGTATTTATTTTATACACAACAAAAAAGCGCATAGTTATGATTACACTTACCAAAGTGAGGCTACTGCCTTACCTAATTTCTTCTATCTCTTCTTTTTTCTAACATTGCTTCTGCACGATGGAATACAAAAGGCTATTTATGAAATATGCTTATTTATTTTTTATAGCGGTCGCATTATGTTTTGTTTCCTCCTGTAAGGATGATGAAGCAACCGTCGATCCTTGTGTAGCCTTAAAGGCTACATCGGCTGACTTTTATATTTATCCAAGTTTGGGCATAGCTCCTCATGAAGGATGGAAAGACCTAGATTCAGATACTATTCTATATCAGTTAGGAGCTACTTTTAAAGCCAAATACAAAGCAGATAAATTCACTTGGCTTATTGGCTCAGAAATACTTGAAGATAGTGTTGTTTTTAGGACAAATTTTCCTCAAGACGAGAATATAACGGTAACCCTAATTGCTGAAAAATTCACTCCAGTCATCGATTGTTTTCCGAATGATACAGGTCGGGACACCTTCTCGAGAACTTTTTTTTCTACCGCGACTGTTGCAAAAAAATTTAGATGGGAAGGTGAATTCATTGGTCGATATGATTTTTTACCAGATGAAGAGCACAAGTTTACGATAGGATTAGACAGCTTCTTTGTGTATGGGTTGCCTTATGATGAATGTCAGCATAGATTGAATATCCTTAACTCATCATTTAATTCAGTCTTATTTGAAGCCTATGATGTACTCGACCAAACAGGACGGTGCAGCCAGTCAATGAAAGCGTTTATGACAGTAGATCAGGACAGCTTCTGGCTTGATGTTATTGGGCCGGAGTCTAATACTGAATTGAATGGTCACTCCATGAAAGGCATTAAACTAAATTAAAAAATTATGAAAACTTATACCTTATTGTTCATGGTGCTGTCCCTTCTTTTTATTGCTGCTTGTAAGGATGACGATTGCGATGATCCTACTAATCCACTCTGTGGTAATTATGATGCCTGCTTGGAAGAAGTGGAGACTTCGGCGGATTTTTTTATTTACGCGAACTTAGATATTGTTCCTCAAGAAGGATGGAGAAAGTTAGATACAGATACGGTAAGCTATATAAAAGGAGCAACCTTCAAAGCTAAATATAAAGCCGATAAATACACCTGGCTCATCGGGTCTGAGGTGTTAGAAGATAGTGTCATTTCCAGATGGAATTTCCCCCAAAACGAAGACGTAACAGTAACACTTATCGCAGAGAATTTCACCACTAATAATGATTGCTTCCCCATGGACAATGGCAAAGATACCCTTTCAAGGACTTTCTTTGCTAATGCTGATTTTGTGACGAAACGCTTGTGGGAAGGAAAATTCGCTGGCCGATATAGCTCTTTACCTGATGAAGAACATCAGTTTACCATGGGCTTCGATAGTTTCTTCGTATACGGTTTACCTTACAACGAATGTCAACATCGGTTGAATGTCTTTAATACAACACATAATTCAGTCTTATTTGAAGCCTATGATGTACTCGACCAAACAGGACGGTGCAGTCAGTCAATGAAAGCGTTTATGACAATAGATCAGGATAGCTTCTGGCTTGATGTTATTGGGCCGGAGTCTAATACTGAATTGAATGGTCACT
>CAZDTI010000373.1:8477-8549 GCA_964508085.1 uncultured Saprospiraceae bacterium
CCATGAAAGGCATTAAACTAAATTAAAAAAACATGAAAACTTATATAACCTCAATTATCTCTCTCCTAATTT
>CAZDTI010000374.1:0-8549 GCA_964508085.1 uncultured Saprospiraceae bacterium
CCTCCACTGTTCACCATAAAAAATGCTTAACTTGCAGAATCAGGTTAAGCCTTTTTTATGTGGCTGCAACCCTTCCGATAATCCGCTGTCTTTACAAATACTTCTTCATCCTTAAAAATTAAAAACATGAAAGCGTTATCTTTCTTTTTATCTTTAGCCTTAGCAATTTCTACCTTTTCCTGTGAAGCTCAATGGAGTAAAATAAAAGGCGAAGGTTCAGTGGTTACAAAAAATCTAGACATCGATGATTTTAAAAACTTAGGTCTAGGCATTTCTGCAGATGTAGTCCTTACACAAGGCAGTACACAATCGGTCAAAATTGAAGCTCAGCAAAATATAATCGACAATATTAAAACCAGAGTTAAAGGGAGTACCTGGAGTATTGGCTTCCATGAAAATGCTTCTAATTATAAAGACATTACCATTTATATCACCGTCCCAACCTTGGAATCAATTTCTATTGGAGGTTCCGGTAACATTACCTCTACAAATAAATTTGACAACAGTAGAGAAATGGACATTTCCATTGGTGGCTCTGGCGATGTTAGCATAGACCTCAGCGCTAGAGATGTAGACATCAGTATTGGAGGTTCTGGAAAAGTGGCGCTTAAAGGTGACGGCGAAGACTTAGATATTAGCATTGGAGGTTCTGGTGACGTAATGGCTTATAATTTTCCTGTTAATTCCTGCTCGGTAAGCAGTGCTGGTTCCGGTGATATTGAATTAAATGTATCGGATGATCTTAACGTATCCTTGGTAGGAAGTGGAGATGTGACTTACAAGGGTAACCCAAAAGTTAAATCCTCGATTGTAGGCTCTGGTGATGTGGAACGTAAGAATTGATCCATTTGCCCCGAGTTGCGACTCGGGGCAAATGGAGGTTCGACTCTTCCAGAGTCTTGCGTGGAGTACGTAAGATTTTGAAAGAGTCGAACCATTTACCAAGGGCTTGGAAACCCTTGCAAGCAGTGTAAAAAAATCCCAAGCTTTTAAAAGCCTGAGACCTGGAAAAAAGATGAATGATTTCTTATGGGTTGAAATAATCAACAGGATTAACTGCTTTTCCATTTTTTATTACTTCATAATGTAGATGAGGAGCGGTAGACATTCCAGTGCTTCCGACCAAACCTATCACTGTTCCTTTTTTTACCTTATCCCCTTTTTTTACTTTTAATTTACTGAGATGCGAATACTTCGTCTGGAAGTTCTCATCATGCTTAAGCTGAATGTAAAGGCCATGTTTTTTACCATCCTTGGCAAATTCCACTACCCCATCAGATGTAGCTAAAACAGGTGTACCGATTGGCGCTTTAAAATCAATACCTCTGTGGAATTTTTTCTTCTTGAAAATAGGATGCATTCGTTCACCAAACCCTGAATTAATCTTGGTGTGCTCTTTTAAAGGTTTCATACTCGGTGGATCCGGAAGGTCAGGCTCTGCCAAATGATTCTGCAAACTCAGCATCTCTTGAGGAGATGGCGCTTGGATTGCCTTTTTAAAATCAGGGTTGTCAGATTTTGAGTAAAACCAAATCGAAGGTGGAAAAAGTAGAAATAGAACAGTTGCTAAAACGAGATTTTTCATAAATGACGATTTTTTGTTAGTTAAAGAAATAGTTTGCTCTTGCAAATTCTTTAATTCATCTTTTCCAAAAAATTCGAAAACCGTCTTTGATGCTTCTTCGAATAGCATTCCATTCTGCATTTCTTCCTCTATCATGCAACAAACATGATCTAATAATTCAGCTTGTAAGGGTTGGTAGTTCAATCCATCTTCAGCAAGATGATCTGCCACTAGTTTTATTTGTTCTGCATTTAGTTCCACCATCATGCTCTACCCGTTTTTGGCTGTAGAATGAGTTGCATGGTTTGGATAAACTCCTGAAATTCAGCTATTTTACTAACGTTCGCTTTTTTCCCTTTTGCAGTAAGTAAATAATATTTACGCGTTCGTTTGCCCACTAGCTTTTCCTGTGTTCGAACCAAACCTGCAGCTTCTAGCTTATGCAAAGTAGGATATAATGCTCCTTCTGTTAGCACTAATTTCCCTTCAGAAAGTTTTTTAACGTGCTGTGAAATTTCATATCCATACATTTTATGCTCTTCAGCCAATAGCTTGAGAATGATGGTTTTTAATGTTCCTTTTGTAAGTTCATTTGATAACATAGCACAAATATACCTAAGAAATTTAGGTATCCAAATTTATACCTAAGATAATTAGGCATAAGCAAGAAATATATAAGGAATTCGTTTTAGACGCCTTCTATTCCATTGTTCCCATTTCCAGTTTCTTTAAGGGCCGACCTTAGAATCAAGCGTACATTGAATAGGCAAAGAATAACAACTACGGCCAACCAAATATACATCCAAACAACTTTAGGTATAACTACAAACAGCTCGGCGTATTTCTCCAAATCGGAGCTGGGGCCAACTCTGAAATCCTGAACAATATGAAAAAGGCAAGCAAGGCCCAAAAACATCAGAACTTCTTTGTCTAGGCTTGTTTTATTAGCAATAAAAAGCAAGATTAGTGCAAAGACCATTAGAAAACCAGTGGTATATGGTCCACCGAACCAAACGAAGCCGACGATAACCATAATAATAGATAGAACGTTTAATCCAATTTGAGCGATTCGTCCTTTTCTAGTTCCAAAATAAAACAATAGATTTCCGAGGATAGCAGAACCTATGTAACCACCCATTAGAATAATGGCCCGAGACCCTCCTCTGGTAGTTGTAACTCCAGAACCATCAGGATTTATTTCCACTGATAAAACTTCACCTCCCGTAATCAAAGCACCTAAAGCATGGCCAAATTCATGGAGGAAGGTAACCAATAAAGTAATGGGGTAAAGAATCATCCGACCATACTCTCCACCAAAAAACTTTATGCCGAGATAAAGTAAGAGTACTATTAAAATACGAAAGAGGGTATTATTTTTCATGATTTAAAAAATTAGTTATGCTTCCAAAAACAAGTTCTTAACTTCAGTTGCATCTTTGGGCTTAAGCCGACCTGCTAAAATTAATCGAATCTCTCGTCTTCGAATAGCAGATTCATACAACCTTTGTTCTTCATTGGTCAAAGGTTGAAATTCGGGAACTTTAATTGGTTTCCTTTCTTCATCACTTAAAGATACAAAAGTGAAATAAGCATCATTACAACGTCTGGAATTATGGCCTTTAACATCATGAGCAAAAACTTCAACATAGATCTCAACAGAAGTATTGAAAGCTCTTGTTACTGTTGCTTCAAGTGTAATCACATCTCCCACATGAATTGGTTTTTGAAAGGAAACGTGATCTACAGAAACTGTAACGACATGCGCTTCACAGTGCTTTCCTGCACAAATTCCACCAACAATGTCCATCCACCGCATTAAGTTACCTCCCATCAAATTACCAAGTGGATTGGTATCGTTCGGCATTATCATTTCTGTCATGATGGTTTTAGAATCGGCTACTTTCTTAATTTTCATTAATTATTATTTTAATTGTCAAACGATCAAGGGTTCGTATCGTACACAAGAGTTTAATTAACCTTGATTTAGCTGCAAGTTAGTTAAACGATTCTGATTTCTATTTGTTCCTTTTTGGAAAAATAGAGACTATTTTTTAGACGAACTTGGAAAAATAGAAGATAGTTGTTTTTTGTAGGGAGTGAGGATCTGATTACAGGAGTAAATTTGGAAGGAAAGTTTTTTTTTGATTTTACCCTTTATTGAATATAGAGGTTCAAATTCGCTTTTTTGGTGAAAAAGCAATAGGATAATCAAGAACGAAAGACGAATAGAAAAGAGGGAAAGAATCGATTTTACTCAAAAATTCGCTCAAACACAGACTTAACAACCACAAAGACTGCCGTTAATAATATTAAATTTCCTAACATAGTGTTTACGTTTATGGGGTTATCAAAAAGGGAATATGCTTCTCTTGCTATTGTAACAAGTTAGTGGTTGTGATCGTTCCTTATTAAAACGCTTTTTCGTAATAAAACGCTGCTCATTTTTCTTTGGTTCCGTGCTATAAATTACGATATTGCAACTCTAATTCACTTATAAAACAATTATCATGGCTGAAGAGCATAATAAAAAAAAGCAAAACCAACTCAATATAGAACTTCCTGAAGAAGTCGCAGAAGGCATCTATTCCAACTTGGCAATCATTTCTCATTCCACTTCAGAATTTGTCGTTGATTTCATTCGTATGGTGCCTAATGTACCTAAAGCAAAAGTGAAGTCAAGAATAATATTGACCCCTCAACATGCTAAAAAGCTGCTCCGAGCATTATCTGAAAATGTAGATAAGTTTGAAGCGCAACATGGACCTATTTCCGAGGGAGGACAGGCCAACTACCCATTTATGAATTTTAATACACCCAAAGCTCAGGCGTAGAAGGCGACATAATTAACTTCGGGAACTAAAATTAAAAATATAGCGTAGGGTTACCGAAGTTAATTATTGCATAAACTAGTAACTGTAGAAAAGATGAAAGAGTACTTCAAGGACAATGAAAGACTTTGGGATGAAAAAACGCCCGTCCACCTTAAATCTGAATTCTATGACCTGCAAGGCTTTCTGAGTGGGAAAACCAGTCTAATGCAACCAGAATTGGAAGACCTTCCTGCTTCATTTGTCAATGGAAAATCTATGCTGCATCTCCAATGCCATTTTGGACAAGACTCGCTTTCTTTTGCCAGAATGGGCGCTAAGGTAACTGGCATTGATCTTTCTGGAAATGCCATTGCAGCGGCTAAGGAACTTAATAAACAGTTAGCGTTAGATGCTACCTTTGTCAAATCGAATCTGTACGATTTACCGGAAAACTTAGAAGGTCAATTCGATATTGTTTTTACCTCTTATGGTACTATTACTTGGTTGCCAGATTTAGTGAAATGGGCTAAGATTATTAACCATTTCCTAAAACCTGGCGGAACGTTCTATATTGTTGAGACACATCCCCTACTCTATCTTTTCGACTATGACAACCATACAATTTCGTATAATTATTTTAATAGTGGAAAACCATATTCAGAAGAAGTTGAAGGTACATACGCAGACCCTGATTCTGATTTGAAGGCAACGGAACATTTTTGGTGCCATTCCTTACATGAAGTCATTCAACCATTGTTACAGGAAGGATTACAACTCGTCGATTTCAAAGAATACGATTACTCTCCTTATGATTGTTTCCCTAATATGGAAAAAGATGGAGAGCAAGTTTTTCGTTATAAAAAGACAGGAACTAGTATTGCTCATTTGTTTTCTTTAAAAATGATAAAAGCGGAATGACGCCCTTCTTTTTGAATAAAATCCAGTGTTAATAACCAAGCTTATAACAATCTTCAGTTTCATCAGTCGTTTCCCTAACAATTCTATTACGAAAACGCTAAATAATGAAACGACTTACCTTCCTTGTATCTTTCCTCTTGTTTTTGAGCAATTGTGGACTAATTACCACTTTTAAACTCCAAGATGCTTATGAAAATGAGCAGATGAATGCTTATCATTTCAAGAGGCAAATTCCTTTTAATTTTCAATCAGGAATGATAATCGTGGAGATGGAAGTAAATGGTATTAAAGGGAATTTTGCGATGGACACAGGTGCGATCACCATATTTGATGACGACTTTGCGAAGAATTTCAATTTTAAAACAATTGGGAAATTAAACAGTAAGGACACTAACAACAATAAGAAGAAGAGAAAGTACGTCAAATCAAGTGAAATAGAAATAGCTGATATTTCATTCCATGACATTGTAGCTTCTATTTCTGATATAGACAAATTAAGTGAGGCTGCTTGTCTTGATATCGTAGGCATTTTAGGCGTCAACTTAATGAATAAAGCCATTTGGCAAATAGACTATGCAAAGCAAATAATTACCATTAAAGATAGCAGAGGTAGCCTTAATTTGATAGGGAGTGAAAAGCCCATAAATTTTGTAGCCTATGGTAAAGGTGTCCCCATTCTTGATTTGTATAGCGATCAAAAATACCTCGGAGAATTATTACTGGATACTGGGTCCAATGGCAGTTTAACTTTACCCTCTGAGGAGATGTCTTCAAATTTGCCATTTGTAAATAAGCAATCTATTAATTATGCAGCGTATAGCGCCAAGCAAAGAAGTCAAAAAGTAACAATACTTACACGAGTTAGAATTGGCCAACACTTTGAAATTCAAAATCTAGTAACTTCTTTCGTTGAAAATGAACATTTGAATTTACTGGGAAACAAATTCTTACAAAATTACTTAGTAACAATTGACTGGCCAAATCAACAATTAATACTAAGCTCTTCCTCAAACTCTAAAGAAGATTTTCATACTAACTTCGGCTTTTCAATCAGGCTATTCAATAAAAAGATTGTAATTGGCTCCATTTACAAAGAGGCCAAGCTATATAAAAAGGGCCTTAGGCTAAATGACGAAGTTCTCAAAATAAATGATTTAAATCTCGTTAATGCTAACCCTAGTATTTATTGCAAAAGTAGAGCATTAATGAAAGATAGAAATACAGAGACTGTTGAAGTAAGCATAAAAAAAGGTAGCGGATCGCGTTTGTATAACGCCCAGCGAACCTCCTTTCTTAAACTAATAAAATAATTAAAAGTATTACATTATACGAAAGAAGCAGAATCTGAACTCAATCAGATTCTGCTTCTTGTTATTTACTATTTACAAGCTTTAATCTTGTAATTTATTTTCCTTCAAAGTAAGAAGTATTTTCTTCACCAGCTTCTACTTTTCTCATTCTTTCTCCAAATATCTTAGACACTTCAAAGTCTTCCTTTCTAGCATATATTTCTTTCAAGGCACTCAAAGTATTAATGTCGTTTGGATTCAACTTCTCAGCACGTTGAAACATAGGCAATGACTTTTCGAATTCAGAGTTAATCGCTGTCTTCTTTTCTTCCATTGCTGCCAGTGCTGATTTAGAATAGTCTCCTTTATCCTCTAACACTTTCAACTCTTCGATCAACAAGTTTGCTTTGTTTACATAAAGTACACCAGTGTTGTAGATCGCAAAGAAGTAAGTTTCGTCTTTTTCTAAAGCTTGACTGTAGTAGTCCATAGCTTTGTTGAAATACTCATCTGCTTTTGTAAGATTTTTGTCAGCCATTTCCTTTTGGAAAAGGTTATCATAAGTGTTACCCAATGCTGAGTAGTAAGAAACGTTTTCTGGGTCTGCAGCGATAGCTGCTTCCAATTTTCCAACTAATTCATCAAAACGGTTGCTAGTTAAGTAGTGGTTCAATTCTGTAACCATTAAAGAATTATCTTCTGGAAATTTCTGACGACCTTCTGTCAATAATGCTTCTGCTTTTTCATTATCTTTCTTTTCCATGGCGATGGTCACCAATGCGTTGTATACTGCAGGGTCTTCGTAGTTGGCATCCTTTAGCTTTGTGAAACCAGCTTCTGCTTCGTCATTTTTCTTAGCTTGTAAAGCACTTAAAGCAGACATATAAAGGTGGTCATTCATCTTAGCCTCGTCATCTAAAACAGCCTTCTTTCCATTAGCCAAAAACAGTTCGTGCAATTCTGTTACACCTGCATAATTCGCATATGCGTTAGCATAATCACCATCTTTAAAAGCCAACAAACCTGTATTACTCATGTGAGAGGAAGTTGCTCTTAAGTATCCAAATGCATCAGACTTGAAATATTTTTTTGAAGCTACCTCTATGGCTTGCTTTAACGCAGCAAAGGCTTTTAATCCAGCATCTGGACGTACCATCTTTGCATCTGGCTTTAATGACTTTTCTATAACTTCCATATTCGCATACTCGTTATATACTTGTCCGGCAGCGATCAACATTTTGGTTAATGTCTTTCCTGAAAGAGCAGAAGAACCAGCAGTTGCAACATCCATGTTACTTGCTGCCGTATTGATCAATTCTTTCTTCTTCTCGGCGTCAGTTTCTGTTTTCCAATTGTTAAATGCTTTCGATCCAGCTTTGTAAGCAGAAGCAGCATCCTGAGCAAAAGAGGTGCTTGCTAAAAGTAATAGTGCAAAAAGACTTGATATTAATTTTTTCATTTTTGATGATGATTTCGTTAAAAGTAATTGAGTGAAAATGTTTAGGACAATTACTTATGTTAAGGATTTGATTTGTTGTTAAGACGTAAAAGATTACTTTAAAAGTCTAAGGTAAAAGTTAAGAAATAGATATGTTTTGTTAAAAAAGTTAACATCTATTCTTCCTCACCTGTATTTTCTTCGTTGGCTAAATTTTTAGCACCTTCTTCACTCGTATTTTCGGTATCTCCTTCAGCCGATTCTTCTGTTTTATCTTCCTCTTCATCGCTTGGTTGTAATACCGTTACATCTGCTATTTCATCCCCTTCATCCAGACGCATGACCCGAACTCCTTGAGTAGCTCTTCCCATTACGCGTAAGTCATCTGTAGCCATTCGTATTACGACACCGGAAGTTGCAGTGATCAAAAGATCATCTCCTTCATCCACTACTTTAAGTGCAACCAAAGCTCCTGTTTTATCAGTTACTTTCATAGAGGTTACTCCTTTTCCTCCACGGTTAGTGATTCG
>CAZDTI010000375.1:0-8534 GCA_964508085.1 uncultured Saprospiraceae bacterium
TACTGTTGATTTTTGTACACAAATTCCATCTGTAGATATCGCAAATTACATCATTACCGATAATGGGGTAGTGTATGGAGGTGCTTTTGGCGCTTGTTTGACGAATGCCTCAATGCCATTAGATACCGGCTATCATGAAGTGATCATTAACGATGTGGTTAACGGCTGTTTGGATACTGCCTTTGTAACTGTTTCCTGTATCGCTTGTCCGGATTTTATAGCTGATGAAAATTTGGTTGCAACGGATTGTGATGCGCTAACAGATTTCTGTGTAGGCATTGATCCAAATAACCCTGGCGATTATGAAATTAGAGATAATGGAATGGTCTTCGGTGGTCCTTTTATTGGATGCGACTTTGATACCTTGCCTAGCTACTTCACAATAGGATTTAACTTAAATGGAAATTATACATTAGATGAATGGGTGGTTAGCGGTGTCAATTATGGAGGTGGAGTAACCTTCAATAGTACAATGGAATTAGTAGATTCCATGAATGTTTGGGTGCCTTCTGGCAACTGGATGCTCTCAGGTTTGCTAATTGTTGGAGACGGAGACATTAATAACTTTGGACCATTGGTAATCACAAATGTAGATTCAGGAGCCAACTTTGATCCAGAGGTTACCCCTCAAATTCAGCCAAACGGTGTTTCTATGCAAATAGACACAGGAATGCACGTAATTACAGTGTTGGAAATAGCAAGTGGATGTGTCGATACGGCAATGGTAAACGTGACCTGTCCACCACCTGCTGATAATTGTGACTTAGTCGGAGCTGCAGTTCAAAACATTAATGTTGCGGACTGTAATCTATCTGCTGAACTGTGTTTGAACATTGCTTCTACAAATCCTACGGAATACGAAATATTCCAAGACGGAGTGGCATACGCTGGAACAACGGTAGTCTGTGGATCAGTAGAAGTGCCAACCTATTCATACAGTTTACTAGTAGGGGGAGGAACTTTTGGTCCTTACCAATTAGGCAGTTGGATAGTAGATGGAATATCCTTTACAAGTACTTTTGCAGATATTGATGAATTAGTAGATTCGATGAACGTTTGGAACCCTGCGGGGAACTGGGTGAATGATGCTGCCAACGAACTTATTCGTGGTACAGATACTGGACAGACTTATGGTGCTATGCAGATTACGCATATCCCAACGACGACTCCAACAACTATTGATATGGCTCCAGAGCAGTCAACTACTAACATTTCAATTTTATTACCACCAGGAAATCACGAAATTATCGTGAATGACTTGATCAATAACTGTTCGGATACAGCCTTGGTTCAAGTAGCCTGTATCAGTACAGAGATTTGGATGGAATTTACGGAAGTAACAGAAACCGATACCATTTGTTTTGATGTCAGTGAGCTACCCGGAACTCCAATAAGCATAGATTTCTGTAATATGCCTGAAGGAGAGATTGCGATCTTTACGCCATTAACAGGAGCTTATTGTCTAGCGATTGAAGGTGTGGAAATAGGCTTGGATACGGCCTGCATTTTAATTTGTGATGACTTAGGTTTTTGTGATACGACACTTGTTTACGTAAGTGTCGTAGATGATGCGAATCTTCCCGATGCCAATCAGGATTCCATTTACACCACCATCAATACGCCTCTTACTTACGACTTAACGGCGAATGATGATATGAGAGGAGCAGAGGACACCATATTCGTTATTACCTTACCAGATCATGGAGGGCTCATTGTCAATGAAAATGGAGTAATCGATTATGTGCCAAATGTAGATTATTGCGATTCGGAAACACCTGATAAGATGACCTATGCTATTTGTAATGACATTGGTTGTGATACCACTGAGGTCTTTTTCTTCGTGCCTTGTGATACAATAGTTGGGGAATTGAGCTTTGTTTCCGGTTTCTCTCCAAATGGGGATCCCGTAAATCAATATTTTGTGATTAATGGTTTACAAAACTTCCCGGATCATACACTGACCATTTTCAATAGATGGGGGAATCAGGTTTATAACACTAAGAACTATCAAAACAACTGGAGTGGTACTTTCAACCTTGATGGGGTTGATTTACCAGATGGTACGTATTTCTACCTTTTCGATACAGGTACAGGAGAAAAACACTCTGGTTATTTGCAGATACATAGATAATTTTAAATAAACCCTCTTCTCCTGAAACAGGGAGACAAGGGACTATGAGAAACTAAAAGTTAATCAATTATTGGATTAATAGGAGCAGTACTGGCGGGATCGCTAGTACTGCTTTCTTCGTTTGTGGGGCCTGGAGTGTTTTTGAGGCTGGGTTTGCCCATAGTTGGGAGTATGGCATAAGGAAGTTTGACTCCTCCAGAGTCTTTTGTGATTTTTTGGAGGCGCGGGTTTTCCACCCCGAGTTGTTGCTCGGTGTAAGGAGGTTCGACTCCTCCAGAGTCTTTTGTGGTTTTTTGGAGGCGTGGGTTTTCCACCCCGAGCTGCTGCTCGGGGTGAATGGAGGTTCGACTCCTCCAGAGTCTTTTGTGGTTTTTTGGAGGCGCGGGTTTTCCACCCCGAGTTGCTGCTCGGTGTAAATGGAGGTTTGACTCCTTCAAAGTCTTTTGTGGTGTTTTGGAAGCGCGGGTTTTCCACCGCGAGCGGTGGTTTGGGGTTATAAGAGGTTCGACTCTTCCAGAGTCTTTCGTGGTTTTTTTTGAAGTTTGCGAACTGAGCGCTTTGAGGTTGATGTTGAAGTTGCGCTTGAGGTTGAAAAGGATCTTTTAACGAATTATTATTTAACTGACCAAAGAAGTACCTTCATCATGGTATAAAAAAGGCAGCGAAAATTCCTACCTTTATGTTATACTATTGAGAAAGCTTAGTGTATACTCTCCTAAGTTTTTCCTTCTAAAACACACCAACTTTACTTAAGACCATACCATCCGACAACTATTTGACGCAGTGAGTAACTGTGTTCGGAAGGTATCTTTCTTTTGGAAACTCATACTTATATATTGAATCTGCCCGGCTATTTGCAGGTCGGGTCAAGATACTTAAACATTCTGTCAACCTTCCGCTGGTTAATCTCTGGCGGAAGGTTTTTTTCTAAAACTCACTGTGCTCGCTCAGAATGATAAAAAAAACAGCGATGCAACTTGTGTGATAGGGATTTTAGATTAATAGTTTGATAAATCATATATAAAATTGAAACTAAGTAATAATTTATACCAAATCGGTTATACAGTTATTTAAACATTTGACTTACCTTTGTTACGTTGTTTAGCAGACAGCCCTGATTGCCCTCCTTAAAGAATACCGTTTTTAACATTAATCCGATTTATAACTATCGATAAGTCTTTGCTTGTCAATGGTTTATTGTACTCGATGCCTCCTTTCTAAGATTGATTAATCTAAGAAAAGGGTTTTGCTCGCGGATTTGTTCTTTAAGGAAAATGGCGGAGATTTTATCCATAACCGCTTTTTTTAATACGTAATTGGTCTGTATCTGTAAGAATTTTACAACTTTAACCACAAACCACATCCCATGAAAAAATTGATACTACTAGTATTAGGTGTCATATGCTCTTCTATTATCGCTGATGCTCAACAGTTGCCGCTGTTTACCCAATATCGCGAAAACACTACCCTCATCAACCCGGCCTCCTTTAGTCATGATTTTTTGACCAACGAGCACAACATCTCTTTTGGCGCTTCTTACCGTCGACAATGGACAGATTTGGCTTCAGGGCCTCGTACTCAGACCATCCGAGGAGAATACATCTTTTCCGAACTAGGTTCTTTCGCTATGGTTGCCGGAGGTTATTTATTAAATGATAAAACAGGCCCAACCGGATTGACCGGGGTATATGGCCGATTCGCTGGTATCATCACTGACGATCCAACTTATAGCGGATTATCAATAGGATTAAGCGCCGGAGCAGTACAATACAGAGTAGATGTTCAAGAAATTAGATTACGAGAACCTGGTGACGTTTTGGGTATGGATGATCAAAGTCAAATTCATCCTGACGTAGGATTGGGTGTTTATTTTTATAAATTTTTAGATGGAGGAGGCTTCCTCGATGAAAGTCATTTCTACACTGGAATTTCTATCCCACAGGTAATGGGACTGGATTTGGAATTCAAAGACGAGGCAGGAGAGTTTCATACCAAGAGAGTACAACACGTCTATGGCCAAATCGGGCTATATAAATACATTGGAGATGGCTATCTCCAACCTTCTGCATGGATAAAGTATGCACCTAATGCTCCAATTAACGCAGATTTTAACCTACGATACCAAATGGAAGGTAATTTCTGGTTGGGCGCAGGAGCATCGACCGGAGGTACCGTTCATTTAGAGACTGGCCTTCTATTAGGAGAAAGTGCTGGTTTTGATAGCAATTTCAAATTGGGTTACGGTTTCGATTACTCCTTCAGTTCCTTTGGCCCTTTTGCAGGAAGTACGCATGAAATAAATTTGTCTTACTCTTTTGGGAATTAAATTATTCCTGAAAATAGTTTGAGCATTTGATATGCACCTGTAAATTTTTTATTCATACTGAATTATAATTCCTCCGGTTAAATTTTTGAGTTCTCCTACGAGACAACACACGTAAAAAATCATTCCATGAACTTACTGAATAGCTTATCGCTTTTTCTTATCGCTTGCCTGCTATGCTGTTTTTCAACTATGGCGGCCGCAACCGTTCCAGATAATACCAACCCAATTTCAACAACAGCTCCGCAATCGCTAAGCGGTGGTTTTTCTTTAATGATAAGCTCTGCTTCCGCCTCTCCTGGACAACTTTTTTGTGTAGAAGTTTCTCCCACCGGCTTTGACAGCTTGGAGGCGATACAGTATTCCCTATTTTGGGACACCACTGTTATTCAATATGCTTCTCATGAGGTATCTATGGATATGCCGGATCCCTCTAATTTTGGTGCTAACGCCTTGCCTTCTGGAGAAATGCCTACTTCTTGGAATGCTAGTCAAGTTAGTGATCCACCAAATGGAATATTTCCATGGAAAACTGTTCCTGACGGCACTGTACTTTACAAAATTTGTTTTACCGTAGTAGGAGAGGTAGGAGAATCCACTTCTATCAGTTTTCAAAATATGCCAATTAATATTGAAGTCGTTTCTGCCAACTCAAATGGAATGGATATCGGAATTTGTAATCCAGTTGAAGGGATGGTTACTGTCATTGAAACTATTGAATTGACTACTGAAGACATCACAAATATAGATTGTTCAAATGCCGGTCAAGGAGCCATAGACATCGATTTTCAAGGAGGAACACCACCTTATGAATATCTATGGGATGGACCTGATATGTTTACTTCCGTAATGGAAGATATTTCAAACTTAGAAGATGGTATTTATTATGTGACTATGACGGATAACTCCTTCGTCCCACAAACCGTTTTAGATACTTTTGAAGTCTTTGGGAATTACGCAGTTTCTTTGGCTGATGCTGGAGTGGATACTGTATTAAATTGTTATAACAATTCAGAGATAGAGTTGAACGGTTCTGTTGACCCTGATAATAGTGATATCTTTTATGAATGGTACACCAATGATGGGAATTTTGCGACTAGCCCCTTTTCCTTGACTCCATTAATAGATCAGGCAGGAACTTATTTTTTAGTGGCGACTAATATCTTTAGCAATTGCACCGATACTGCTCAGGTTGTCGTTCTTGATCATTCGAATTTACCTACGGCTGATGCAGGAATGAATGACGAATTAAATTGCTTTCAATCCATGATTAATCTGAATGGAACCAACTCTGCTCAAGGGGACAACGTAGAATACAGTTGGACCACAGTTGATGGAAATATTTTAAATGGCGATAGTACAATGACTCCATTAATTGATATGCCGGGTACTTATGACTTGGTCGTTTTTGATGGAGAGACTGGCTGCTCCAATACAAGCACCGTGAATATTACTCAAGACAGTGCTTTGCCAATGGCTATTGCTGGAGAAGATACGACATTAACCTGTTTGATTATGCAAATCACATTGGATGCTACCGCTTCCTCTTCCGGAAATAATTTTTCTTACAGCTGGGTAACAGATGATGGTGGAACTATTGTAAATCCAACAACTCTGACACCAACCGTAGCAGATCCGGGGACTTATTTCCTCATTGTTACTGATGATCTCAATATGTGTTCGGATACCTCGATGGTAGTCGTTTCTGAATCTGAATTGCCACCACCAGTAGAAGCTGGAGATGGATTGACCTTGTCTTGCGATGTTTTTGCTGCTCAATTAGATGGAACAAACACCGTTCAGGGAGCCAATTATGAATATCTCTGGACAACAGTAGATGGAAGCATTTTCGATGGAGAAACAACCTTGACGCCGACTGTTGACAACTGTGGAACTTATACCTTGTTAGTGACCAACAACGATGATGGTTGTACGAGTACGGATTTTGTAGAAGTGTTTTGTGATACGCTTCCTCCTGAAGTAAATTTTGGTCCTGCTCCGGTTATTACCTGTGCAGAACCAGTAGTAATGATTGATGGTTCTGCCTCTTCAAGTGGTCCCAATTATACTTATGAATGGAATTCTGGTATTGGAAATATTCTAAGTGGAAATGGAACCACTGCAATTACGGTGGATGTCCCTGCAAACTATGGATTACTTGTGGAGGATACGACAAATGGCTGTATAGCGCTGAGGTCAATTTTTGTGGCAGCCAATACCACACCTCCTGTAGCTGAGGCGGGTGATTCGATAACTATTGAATGTGGAGCTCCGGTTTCTTTAAACGGAACAGGTTCTACTATAGGAGATACGATTTCTTATTCATGGACAACATCAAATGGAAATATTCTCATGGATGGTAATGAAGGAACCTTGATGCCAACAGTTGATGTAGGAGGAGAGTACTTTATCTTTGTAACCAATAGCGTCAATGGTTGTGTCAACAAAGACTCCATCTTCATCGATGGAGGAATAGCCTTAGAGTCCTCAGCTCCCGAGCTTTCTGATTCTATCATTTGTGGAACCGAACTACTAGTAACAGCCAACTTACCACTGGCTGCATCCGGTGTATGGAGTTCGAGTAACTTAAATGATTTCTTTGAAAATCCAATGACAGATACCACAATGGTTTTAGACTTGGAACCTGGCCTGCATGCTTTCACCTGGACTTTATCTACGGTAGAATGTCCAGATTATGATAGCGAGTCCATCGAAGTCTATGTAGAAGGAATGCCAGATGCTATAGAAGATGAGTTTGACTTATCGGGGTATATTACAGCTCATGTAATTGACGTGTTAGAGAATGACGACACCTCTGCTGTTTCCGGCTGGATAATAGCGTTGGTGGATACGCCTGGCGCTGGTTCATTAAACAACTTGGGTACGGGTAGTTTTGATTTTAGTTTCCCAGAAGGATACTTCGGAACTACTTCTTTCAATTATGCTTTATGTAATGAAAATTGTCCTGATCTATGTGATACAACCGCTGTGCTACTAAACATCTCTGAACCTTTGGATACCATAACTACAATTCCAAATGGCATTACACCAAATGGTGATGGACTGAACGACGAATTTATAATTCCTGAATTAAAATTAAATCCAGAGCTGTACCCTGACAATGAGTTCATCGTTTTCAATAGATGGGGGGATGTCGTTTTCCAAGCCAAGCCTTACAACAACGATTGGACAGGAACCGAATCAGGAGGTGGTAAAGACCTGCCGGCTGGAACCTATTACTTTGTCATTCGCCTCGACCTTGGAAAGGGAGAGGGCTACAAGGGAGATGTGACCATCTTAAGATGATAGAGAGATGAGTTATAATCTAAATGACAATTTCAATCAAAATCAAAATCATCTAGTGTGAAACCCACCTATTGGCTTTTTGATTTTGATTGAAATTTCAATTAAGTATTTTTATCTGTAAAAAATACCCTATAAACGGTATAAGGAGCTAGTAAGCATCCTGTATATTTGCTACGTATTTGGAAACATTCCATTAACCGATAATTCACTCCCATGATGCTTCTGCAGCACTACTCAAGGCGTTCGCCTAAAGGTATCATTTTACTTAAATTAAGTTGGGGTCTGGTTATGACTGGTTAATTCTTTCCAGTTAAAGTAGTTTCTTTGTCTGGTAATAAGACAAAAGAGGTTTCTTTTAATAGAGGAAAAAATGACAATAAAAGATATTTGAGCAATCTATAAAAGAGATTTTTTAATTGCTCATTAAGAACTTAGTTTAGAGATTCTCATAGATATTTGTACAGCCCTTGTTGCCTTTCGCAGCGAGGGTTTTTTTACTCGACGCGCTGTGTTTGGCTCGGAATCACAGGGGTGCGATTCGGCCCATGTACAAAGCTATGAGCTAATTTCTTGGAATTTACTGTCACCCGGAGCGAGCGCAAATTCCAAGAAGGGGGAGAAGTGTTCAATAAAGTGTGTCAGTGGGTAGATTTCCCTTTAGGGATTTTAAGGGCTGCGCTAGGAAATGACACAGAGGTAGAACAGCCCTAGAAGGGCACATAAAAAAAGAGGCTGTCTCAAATACCCGAGACAGCCTCCTTTTTTTGTACTCCA
>CAZDTI010000376.1:0-8526 GCA_964508085.1 uncultured Saprospiraceae bacterium
ATTCCTTAGTGATAACGACGACGTCTTTTTTAGAAGGCGATACGACTTATGTGCCCGAGACGAGTTGCGATCCGGGGGAAATCGGAGTAGAAGAAACATTGTTACAAAATGCAGAAGGCTGCGATTCTTTAGTGATAGTGACGACGAGTTTGTTGTTGAGTGATACGACTTATGTGCCTGAGACGAGTTGTGATCCAGGGGGAATTGGAGTAGAAGAAACGCTGTTACAAAATGTAGAAGGCTGCGATTCTTTAGTGATAGTGACGACGTCTTTTTTAGAGAGTGATACGACTTATATGCCCGAGACGAGTTGCGATCCGGGGGAAGTAGGAGTAGAAGAAACGCTGTTACAAAATACAGAAGGCTGCGATTCCTTAGTGATAGTGACGACGAGTTTGTTGTTGAGTGATACGACTTATGTACCTGAGACGAGTTGTGATCCGACGGAGGTAGGAGTAGAAGAAATGCTGTTGCAAAATATAAAGGGCTGTGATTCCTTAGTGATAGTTACGACGAGTTTGTTGTTAAGAGATACGACTTATGTACCGGAGACGAGTTGCGATCCAGCAGAAGTAGGCGTAGAAGAAGTGTTGTTGGAAAATGCAGAAGGCTGCGATTCCCTAGTGATAACGACGACGTCTTTTTTAGAGAGTGATACGACTTATGTGCCTGAGACGAGTTGCGATCCAGCGGAAATAGGACTAGAAGAAACGCTGTTACAAAATGCAGAAGGCTGCGATTCTTTAGTGATAGTGACGACGAGTTTGTTGTTGAGTGATACGACTTATGTGCCTGAGACGAGTTGTGATCCAGGGGGAATTGGAGTAGAAGAAACGCTGTTACAAAATGTAGAAGGCTGCGATTCTTTAGTGATAGTGACGACGTCTTTTTTAGAGAGTGATACGACTTATGTACCCGAAACAACTTGCGATCCTGATCAGATAGGAATTGAAAATATTTTTTACGAGAATCAGAACGGCTGTGACAGTATCGTGGTGATTACGACTATTTTATTGCCTTTGGATAGTTGTGCTATAGATGTGGAATTGTTGGGAGCTGACTTAGCTTGTACTACAGACGAAGGTAGTCTTAGTCTTACGGTCACTTTGGGGCAAAGCCCTTTTACTTATGAATGGGAAGGAGGAACAGTTACAAATCCACTAGGTTCGGGTATTATTAATCTTGTCAATGAGACTATAGAAATTGATGGATTGGGGGTTGGGAGTTATTTTGTTACGGTTACTTCTAACAATGGTATTTCAACAGTTCAATCGACTTCGATTAATCAAGACATACCTCCAGAAATCGAACTAATGATCACGTCGGATTACAATGGTTACCCAGTAGCTTGTAGTGATGGTGGGAATGGAGGAGCTGCAGTAACCATCCTAAATGGGGGAGTGGCACCTTTTAGTTATACCTGGTCAACGGGAGAAACACTTGCAATGGCAACCACACTTACGGCTGGCTGGAATTATGTAAGCGTAACAGATGCTGCGGCGTGTGTAGCTATAGATTCTGTTTTTCTGGATGCCCCAGGTCCGCTCACTTTAGATTGGGATGTCACTCCTGAAACTTGTCCTGAGGCTGGAGATGGAACCATTGTAATCGACACCGTCTATGGAGGCAACGGACCTTACTTGTTGGCTTTGGATGGAGGTTTGTTTGGCATAGATACTATTTTTGGGAACTTAGTTGATGGGGTACATGAGCTTATTATTCAGGATGCTTTTGGATGTACGCTTAGTGAATCAGTAATTGTAGATGGAGCGTTCCCAATCTTTTTGGAATTGGGGCCAGATAGGACCATTGATCTGGGGGAGGAAATAAATATTAAAGCACAGACGAATTTATCCTTGTCCGCATTGGATACGATTATATGGCAATCAGAAGATGCATTGTTGTCTTGTGATTTTTGTCTGGAGCAATTGGTGCAACCTTTTTTTACGAATGCTTATGAAGTTATGTTAATAGACAGTAATGGCTGTGTACGGGAGGATGTTGTTACAATTGAAGTGCGGAAAAGTAGAGATGTTTATATTCCAAATGCCTTTAGTCCAAATGGAGATGGGGTAAATGATCGTTTTGCTGTCTATGCAGGTGTAGCGGTAAAAAACGTGCGTACTTTGTTAATCTATGATCGTTGGGGGGCTGCTGTTTTTGAAGCTAGTGATTTTCTCCCTGGTGAAGAGCGTTTAGGTTGGGATGGTTTTTTCAAAGGGAAACGGGCAAATGCTGGGGTCTATGTTTATTGGACGGAGGTAGAGTTTTTGGATGGAGAAGTTTTATTGTTTAAAGGGGAACTTGTTTTAATGGACTAAAAAAATAGAATTTAAATACTCCCAAATAGCGATTCTTTTCCTGAAGGTAAACGGTTTTTAGCTATAAAGCAACGGTACAGATGAATGAGTGAGCGGTATGTAATTAGCTGTGTTTTAACAATTTAGCTAAAATACAATTTAGAAAATACCCTATTTAGGGTATAAAAGATTCAGATACATGCTGTAAGTTTGCAATACATTATTCGATAGAACATATCACTCTTCGAATGATGCATGAACAAAAAAAGAATTATATCCCATAACATAACAAAAGCAACTTATCCTTTATGAAGTAATACCAATTCTTTGTTCCTAAGCAAAGGAGGTGTAATCCCATGACAGAACAATCCTTTTAACCGATTACCTAAGATTTTTCTCTCAACTTTTTCTACATCTCTTATTATTCTTGACTATTGTTAAATCCTTTGATTTAACCATTATAAGAATACCCATATCACACTAGATTAAACACTATACTTGCTTGTCGTGGTGACAAGTAAAGACTGTAATGCTATTGTTGTAAATCAACATTGTAGAGTCAGTGTTATACCAAGAAACTAAATTCGCAACGGTTTTGAATCGTTGCGTAAGATATAACATCTGATAGTATTTTGATTGAATACTACAGACCATCAAGAATTTTTTTAAAACGGTTTTGGGCTTATTCCCTCTCCAAAAAGTTGGAGGGGGATTTTTTGTTTGAATGGTATCAGACGCTATTTTATAGATAATAGCCCACTAGAGGTATAATTCAGAATCTGCTGATATTATTTACAGCGTTCTTCGATAAAATACACAAATAATAGAATCCTAACAATGCGCTTGTAGACCTATTTAAACGCACTTAAAGACAGGCGAATTTACCCCGTTATCAGGTCAAATACACCGTTTATGCTTTCAAAGTTGCCATATAGCCAATCGTAAAGCTCCAAAAAATCACTTTTAACTTAAAATTTATATGTCCTTTCAAAACTTTCCTTATATTCGCCTCTTTCATATAAGTTTCTATTTATTTCTTTAGAAATCATTGGAAACTCCGTCCCTCTAACTGTAACCAGAAATTGCAAGTCATTTACTCTTTGCAACAATGTGTACTCATACACACTGGTTATCTCAAAACTATACTTTGTTTTCACTTTGGCGACCTGAAAAGTTTATCCAAAAATAAGCTTCTCGTTATAGCCAAAGCTATACCCATGAACAAAGACTATAGCTTAAAACAGTTTTTGGGACGGCCTCTCATCGGAATTTTGGTGGGGGGCTTCCCCTTTTCTAAGAGTAATAGTAATCCCTTTTCAATTTCAAAGTAACCTCAAATTCAACCTGTCTACCCACTGGCGGATTCTCTTATTATTTCGAGTAGAACGTGAGTGTCTTGCGAACTGAGTGCTTTGAGGTTAAAGTTGTATTTGACCTTGAAAAAGAGGTTTTTGCGATTGCCCTATTTCCATTCTAATTTTGATGCTAAACTTCCTACCTTTGCCCCGTGACTAGAATACTAGCAATAGATTACGGAACCAAACGAGTTGGATTGGCAGTGACCGACCCTTTGCAAATTATAGCAACTGGTTTGGATACTGTCCAAACAGTAGAGATATTTGATTACCTCAAGTCTTACTTGTTTACAGAATCCGTTTCCAAGTTTGTAGTGGGCTTTCCGATGCATTTAGACGGAAGTCCTGCTCAGCTCGTTCCAACGATTGAAAAATTTGTTGAAAAACTAAATAAACTATATCCAGACATCGAGGTTGTATATGAGGATGAACGGTATACCTCTGAAGATGCCAAGCGAATAATCTTGCAAAGTGGAGCAAAAAAGAAAAAGAGGAGAGACAAAGCCTTGATAGATAAGGTTGCTGCTGTTTTAATTTTGCAAAGTTATATGGAGCGGAATAGAACATAGAGGTGATGAGGTAGATGAGGAGTTTAGGTGGATGAGGTTTCCCACTAATGTGAAAGTAGAAAAGACAAAGCTTACCCTAGAATTTCGGGAAACCTCATCTGCCGTGTCTATTTTATGAATCCCATCTACCATTTAATAAGATTAAAAAAAATAACAATGATATTACCAATTTATGCTTACGGTCAACCAGTACTCAAAAAAGTAGCCGAAGACATTGATAAAGATTATCCAGACTTAGAGCAATTGATTGCGGACATGAAAGAAACCATGTATAATGCTTCCGGCGTGGGCTTGGCAGCTCCTCAAATAGGAAAAGCCATCCGCATTTTTATTGTTGACTCTGAACAGATTATGGAGGAAGGTCAGGAAAAGGACGGTATCAAACAAGTATTTATCAACGCCCACAAAATTGAAGAAGGTGGGGATGAGTGGTCTTACGAAGAAGGATGCTTAAGTATTCCAGATGTAAGAGGGGAAGTAAGTCGACCAGCACAAATCCGCCTACGTTACATGGATGAGGAATTTAATGAGCATGAAAAAGTATTCACTGGAATTAATGCTCGCGTTATTCAGCATGAGTATGATCATATTGATGGAGTGCTGTTTACCGAATTACTAAAGCCGATAAGGAGACGATTGATAAAAAGGAGGTTAGAGAAAATTAAGAAAGGGGAGATTCCTAAGGATTATAAAATGAAGTTTGTAGCGAGGCGGTAGATCACTTGAATAAGGAATTCCCAAAGAAAACCAATGGAGGTTCCTGAGGATTATCTTACCAAATAATATGTAGTGATTGCTCTAAGCGGGACTGATTTCCACTTTAGGGCCTGTCTAGCAGCCAGATAGAGCTAGGGGTTGCGCAGGCATTCGAATGTCATTGCCTTAATCAAACATCGAACAATATCTACTTCTAAAACAAATACAATGAAAATCATCCTGAGCTTCTTCTTGTCCTCCCTTTTTTGTCTCTCCCTTTTTGCTCAAAGCAAAACCATAGACTACGGTCAGACCAAAGCACAAGTCGAAATCCTAAATATGGACTGCCTTCACCAACGTGGATTTACCGGCAAAGGCGTTACCATTGCTCACCTTGACGATGGCTTCGATGGCTTTGATAAAATGGAAGCTTTCGACTATGCCAGAAAAAACGGGTTATTGAAATCACAATATGATTTTGTTACCAATGGTCCTATTCCTTATGAGAAAGTAGGAAGCCACGGAACCAATACCGTCTCTGTTGTAAACGGCTATATCCCAGGGGAATATGTAGGAACTGCTTTTGATGCAAATATATTGTTAGCTCATACAGAGTATAATAAAACAGAAACCAATAAAGAAGAACAAAACTGGTTGAAAGCAGTTGATTGGGCGCATGAAAATGGAGCGGATATTATTGCCAGTTCTTTGCAATACAATACCTTTGACAAAGGAGAAAAGAGTTACGAATATAAGGATATGGATGGGAATACAACAACGATCACAAAGGCCGCTGACTATGCAGCAGCTAAAGGGATTTTGGTTGTTGCCATACAAGGAAATTTTGGGACACAGGATTGGCACTATGTCACTGCCCCTGGAGATGCCGACTCGGTTTTGACGGTAGGTGCCATGGATATAAAAGGGATAAAAGCGGGCTTTTCTTCTTTTGGTCCAACAGCGGATGGCCGCATCAAACCCGATGTGATGGCGGTAGGGCAGGCTACGATCATCATTGATCCGGATGGTAAGATTCGTCCAGGAAATGGAACCTCATTTGCAGGACCAGCTATTGCAGGTTTGGTGGCTTGTCTGAAGCAAGCGCATCCTAGACGAAGTAATATGGAAATTATTGCTGCAGTTCGACAAAGTGCTTCTAAGTATTTGAACCCGGACAAAGTCAATGGATACGGTTACGGAACTCCGGATGCTTGTAAAGCTGATGAAATACTTGGAGAACTTGATGAAGGTATTGAGAAAATGGGGCAGGAAATAGAGCGAGAAAATTTCACCTATAAAATAGCTAAAAACAAGCTTAAGTTTAAACCTAAATTTTCCAGAAAGCAAATTAGAAACATTGGGGTGTACAATGTGTTAGAGGAAAAGGTGATGAGTAAAAAAGGAAGAAAGAAATGTTTGAAATTAAAGAAACTCGAACCGGGGAATTACTTGCTTAAAGTTGTTCGTAAAGATGGAGTGGTTTTGATGGAGAATTTTTTGGTGAAATAAAAGGACTTCTAGTTTTTATGCGTTTTGCATGTGTTTCGTTAAGTTAATCACAAAGGGTACAAGGTTTTTACTCATTTTTTCTTTGAGAAAACTTTGTGCCCTTTGTGATTTAATTATTCATAACCAAGGCAAAGCACCGAACATGTCCCATCCTTTTTTTATCTTAGCAATAAATAAAACTTAACTTATTTATCATGCTTAGAACAAACCACCCATTTTTAGTTACAGTCATCCTATTACTGGCTTTACTATCCATTTCAAAAAATACCATTGCTCAAGATACGATCACGGTCCAAACGATTACTTTGGATTCGGATGATCGTGTAGGCGTGTTTACCTTTCCCGACGATGCCGCTCAAACCTATGAGAAAATTTTGATGCGTTATCAGATTCGATGTCATGATGCTGCTGTTGGCTTTGGAAATGTGGGATGTAGAGAATGGGACTATAGCTGTAATACATTTATAACTGATTCTACACGGGTAGATTCTAACCGGGCTTTTCATCCAAATTATATCATTAGTAACTTTAATGGAACTGAGTTTAATTATACACAACAACCTGTGTATGATTATATACAGTATGAACAAGCAGAAGTTATTTACAACAACGTGCTTACGGAGTCTACCGCGCAGATCGGAACAGCCAATATGCCAATGACTTTGGCGGGGACACAAACTGTTGCCCGAGCTCAGTTTTTGTTTACTGCAGAGGAGTTGTCTGCAGCTGGTTTAGTGGCAGGACCGATTACTAGCTTGCGAATGAATGTGACGGAATTGGGAGAGGATATCAATTTTATGCGGATAAAAATGAAGCATAGCAGTAAGACCGAACTGGCATCTTCCGATCCGGACTTTGATGATTTCACAGAAGTGTATTTTTTGTCAACCAATTTCTCAACTGTAGGAGACCACTCTTTTCTATTTTCCAATGATTTTGATTGGGATGGGACTTCTAATGTTCTGGCGGAGTTTAGTTTTACCAACCAAAATACAGGCGCGCCAACCACTGTTAATAGCCACGATGCTGGATTCAATAGTAGTATATTTACAGGGACTCCAGACTATGGTTTATCCTTTGCGGGGGCTGGTGGGATCCCTTTAAATACAGGGCCACTGGCTTCGATTAACAATGAGATTACAGTTTCTTTATGGGCGAAAGGTTCAGATGTTCTTCCGGTGAACACGACTGTTTTTTATGGAGCGGATGATGCAGGAAACAGACAAGCAAATGTGCATTTACCTTGGAGTAATGGTCAGGTTTATTGGGACTGTGGAAATGACGGGGGCTATGATAGAATCAACGCAGTTGCAGACCCCAACGATTTTGCAGGAAAGTGGAGTCATTGGGCTTTTACTAAAAATGTTAGCACAGGTAATATGTCTATTTTTCTGAATGGTGAATTGTTCCTTAGTGGAACAGGAAAAGATAACCCAATTGATCTGACGAGTTTTAATTTTGCAAGTGACCTCAATGGAAATAATGATTATTATGGAACTATTGATGAATTACAAATTTGGGATACCGCTTTGGATCAATCGACCATTCAAGAGTGGATGCGGAAAAGCGTGACAACAGACCATCCGAATTACAGTAATTTATTAGCCTATTTTCAATTAGATGAAGGGGCTAGTGATCAATTAACAGATGCAACAGGGAATAGTGATGCGACAGTAAACGGTGCCCCTAATTGGCAACAAACAAGAGGTAAAGATTTATATAAAAACTTTGTAACAAGCACTTTACGTCCTAACGTAACTTTTGTACAAGGTACTTATGAGCAAACAGTGAATACCATTTATGTTTTAGATTCTATTCTTGCTCCGCAAAACCAAATCACTGCTTACGAGGTGCTTGGAACGGACTTAACAGAGGTCAATACATTTTTGGTTTACCCTGCAGGAACTCAATATATCTTAAATGAAACGGGAACGGTCGTAGATTCGATTGAAGTAATTGTAGAGAACACCCTGACGGTTGCTGATTTAGAATACTACAATAAATTCCCTTCTAAATATGAAATACTTTCTTTGGTCACACCATATGGAAATGGTTTGGATCTGGGACAAAATGGAAAAACGTTTATTTTTGATGTTA